>JAAHHL010000119.1 GCA_010672185.1 Caldora sp. SIO3E6
CCCTGTTTAAAATATTGCGGTCTCTCGTCTGGGCGAGGACGATATAATGAAGGCATAAATCCTGCCCGAAAACCTACTGACTGACAGTGAGCATCGGTAAAATGGATCAGTCCTTGCCAATCTAGCGCTCCAAAAACTCTACTAGCAGGACATAGGCGCTTCTTATCTCTACAGGGAAGACGTTCCTGGGGGACTTGCTGTTTATATCTAGGGCTAACAACTGCTAGAGTACTATTAGTAATAGCTTCATACACTGAACGGACAACACCCTTGAAAGAACTACCGGGAATAATCAGATTCTCTTCACTCCCCTGAATCATGGTTTTAATCAGAGGAATACTTTTTTGCTTGACATCAGTTCCCATTGCCACCACACCGGTAGAGATGTGGACTGCTGTCTTAACTGTTAAGGTTAAGTGTAGGGTTCCGTGATATCGATCTGTATAATATCTATCCTGTCCGATGGGAGACTGTAACTTAGGTTTTTCCCTAGGGAAGGAAATTAGTTTATAGGGTTTAGGTGAGATTGTACTATCTGCACGAGATGCAGTTCTAGGTGGTGTAGTTTGTCGGGGTTTTGGTTTTGGTGGAGGAGTCATGGGAATGGAGAATTGGGAATTGGGAATTGGGAGTTGGGAATTGGGAATTGGGAATTGGGATAAAAATACCGCGTTGAAAAAGAGGATGAGAAACAAGTCAGCTTCCCTTGATGCCTTCTTCTGCCTCCTGCCTCCTGCCTTCTGCCTCCTGCCTCCTGTTCCCCTCCTTGGAGGGGTTAGGGGTGGGTTCTGCCTTGTCACTGTTTACTGTAAGAGCGACAAAATGTACAGTGGCGGTAGCTAAATCTTGAAAATAACGCTGAGCTATAGGTATGTCTTTAGGAAGGATATCTTTACCATCTACTCCCTGGTAGATAAAACCTTTGGGAAATTGAGTCTCGTCCATATTGTACAGATAAGCGTCGCGATCGCAAATTTCCCAGTCAATGGGTTTTTCCTTGTGGCAGATTGATTTAAATCCTAAATCGGGAGCAGCTTCTCGGCGACTGAGGAGCAATAACTCATAACCTAGTGCCTGTTTTTTCCACCGCAATTCCTCCTCATAATTGAACATCTGTCCGGCAATACCCGGAAAGAAATCCTCTGGTAATTGCCTCCGGATGCCACTAACGGCGTGAAATGAGCGCAGAAAGTAATAACTTGGCTCAACTGATAATGTGTTGATTAAATTTTTGAGTTTATCTGAGTCTGAAACTTGTTTAATATAGACAAAACCCTTCATGCTGCTGCTCCTGTTAATTTCTTACTCCAAGAGCGCACTGCTTTGGTAAACAAATCCTGCACTTGCTCATCCCCTTGCCATTGCAGCTGCACTCCAAAACCGAGAGCCATCGATTCACCACGAATAGGGGTTGCTTGTACATCATCAGCCGGAAAATGATAACGCTGCCGTTCCTCTTCTTCCAAAAACATTCCCACTCCCAAGAGGGAAGTATCAGGCTGAGGTAATTGTCCTTGTCTCCCAAAACTACGAATTTGTCGGTTGCCTTCATCTAATATACAACCGGGATATTGAACCACCGCTGAGTTCAATTTCACTTCCACCATACCCAAACCGCGAGATTTCGCAAAACCTAAACCAAACCAGCCTTCATCCAAGTCTCGCAAGACTAACCCAATTAATCCCAATTGAGCTAATGAGAAGTTTTTGAGGTGGATTTTGGTTTTAAAGGCGCCTGCCGTACAAACTTGGTAATTAAACGGTCCTACTGCAACTGAACCAAATACTCTATCTATGGCTACACCATTACGTTCTTCAACTTTCAGAGGTTGTGATTTCTCGGGATAGGCATCTTCTATTCTAATACGGCTGGCAATGGCAGTATTACCAAACATCTGATCTGTAAAGGAAGACAACTTGTAAATCTCGTAGGCTGATTTATCTGTGAGATATTTATACTGGTCATTCAAGGGGTCATTTGCCCATAGAGTATCAGAATTATCAGGCTTGCGATCGCGTCCCACGGTTCTGACAATTCTTTCGGCATGAGCGCGAATTGCCCCTTTGAGGGAACTGCCGGGTAAATAGATAGAACGACCCCCAGCATGGTAGGTTTCCACAAATTCCATATCTGGCTTGGTAGGGTCAGCACCTTCCTTACCTGATTTAATCAGAATTGGGCCACAAGGCGCTAGGGTTAATTCAATGGTGCAATGATTGACAAATCGTTTGTGCATAATTGGTTGAGGTATGTCTAGAGTAGGGAGTAAAGGGAGCATCCCATTGAGCCCTAATTATAAGCGAGCAAGATGCTCGCACTACGATTTTTATACTCAATGGGATGCTCCTTCTTGTTTGAATCATACGCATGTAAATCAAAGAATGAAATTTAAAAAACAAATTCCTCAAGTTATGAGCCATATTGGTAAGGTTTGGGAAGATGGAAGATATGACAGACTCATGAGAAATGAAGAAGAGTTTCAGAATACATGGGAGTATATTCGACAAAATCTAGTTAAGGCTCGGTTGTCAAAAACTCCGAAAGATTATCCTTTCTTTTGGGAGGTATAGCAGTCGCCAGCGTCGTTAAAATTAGGTAGTGCGAGCATCTTGCTCGCTTTTTCCCTCCAACAAGTTTCCTTTCTTATTCAAATAATCAATTAATTGCTCTACCCAGTGGTCTTTGAAATCTTGTGCATCTTCGTAGGCGCTGTCATCCCCTAGGACTAATTTCTTCAAATACTCTAACAGATATTGAGGTTGATCTTCAGGATAGTCAAACCAGTCCATCTTATCAATTTCTAGTTTAACCACACCTAAGCCACGAGAACGTCCCCCACCCAAGGGTATTTGCTCTGTTTCAAATTGATGTAACCCTATCATCAATAAACCCAATTCCCACTCTTCAGCATTTTCCACTACAGCCTTAAACTCGAAGGGGGTTCCAGCAGGTACAACTTGGAAGTCATAAAGCTTACCATCCGCTGCGGTTTCGGTATCCCTATCAATAGCAACCCCATCTCGTTCTTGATATTGTCCAAACCAATATTCTGGTAGTACAGTCAAGTCTCGTACTTGGAATTTACTAGCAATCCAAGGAGAACCGAAGAGGTGAGAGATCAGGTCAGTTTGGGCTAAAATGGCAGTAGTTAGAGCAGCATCATCGGTGTAATTGTCTTTAAGCTGCCTCATTTCTGTAGAGGTGAGTGACCATTCTTCTTCTATAGCAGGATTAGCTACTAATTTGCGATCGCTTCCCACAATCCCTCGTAGGAAACTTTCGAGACGCGATCGCAAGGCTCCTTTAAAACTGGCTCCTGGTATCAAGGGACGTCCTAAGGCATCTTTAATTACGGGTAAATCTGAGCCAATGGGTTCGGTGGAACGTCCTGCACTAATGCGTAATGCTGTTACTGTTGTCAGGGTTCCTGTTAATTCTAGACGGTTTCGGAAAGTATCAAACATAAGTTTACCTATATATGGATGTTAATTCAGGCTTAGCCAGCTGAACACAGACTGAACTGATAACTGTAAATCTCCTAGAGAACTTAAAACTGGCAGAATATCTTGATTTTGTTTGCTTTCTGGTTGCTTTCCTGGTAAAAAGGTGATAATTAATCGTTCTTGAGGATCTATAAGCCAGCCAAGGTCTGTACCGTGATTGAGACAGAAGAGGATATTGTTGATAACGCGGGTTGAACTTTGTTCTGGTGAGAGTATTTCAATTGTCCAGTCTGGGGCAATTGCAAAGGTATTTTCAATTTCTCCGTTGCTATCAAGGGGAATGCGTTGCCAGGAGAATACTGAGATATCTGGGACAATTGATCGTCCACCAAAAGTACAGCGTAGTTCGGGAAATGCACTTGCTAGTCGTTTGGGTTCAGCTACGTGATTGATTTGTGTGGCTAAACGTATTTGTAGTCGGCTGTGCTTTCCTTTGGGCATCGGTTTCTGGTAAATTTGTCCATTGATATATTCGCTGGCTGGCTTAGTTTCTGGGAGTTGTAGGAAATCTTCTAATGAGAGTTGGGGAGGTGCTTGGAGGAGCGACATAATGGTAGGGATAGGTTGAGGTATTGGATGTATTGCTTTACCCACCTGGCAATATTACTCGGTTAAGAGTTGATCCCCCCAACCCCCCTTGAAAAAGGGGGCTCTTGTTCCCCCCTTGCTAAGGGGGGTTAGGGGGGATCTCCAAGCGCTAACCGAGCAGTATTGCGGTAGATATTGGACGTATTCCTTTACCCGCCTGGGATTTAAATCCCAGGCTAATAGCTCAAGTCGGTTTAAACCGACTGTGACTTGTTGGTAATTAGTCCGTTTTAACGGACTTTCGCTATTAGCCCGGAAATTAATTTCCGGGTGGGTTGTGAGACTGATGGAGAATGGTACAAGGGCTAAAAATAACACGGATTGAACTTGGCTCTGGTGATGAAATTGTAGTGCTAGATATTGGACGTATTCCTTTACCCGCCTGGGATTTAAATCCCAGGCTAATAGCTGAAGTCGGTTTAAACCGACTGGAAATTCTTGGTAATTAGTCCGTTTACTTAAATATCGAGAGTAGTAGGAAACTGCAAAGGCTGGGATTTTGATTTAGGTGGAATCACAGCAGCAATGCCCTCTTTGATAAAGTTGACAATAACACCGCCAACCTTCTGGTAATCTCCATCAATAATCGGCTGAAATCCATGAGCAAATAGAGAATTATTACGAGCTTCCAGTGCATTAATGATTCGATTAGCGTTTTTTTTGTAAAGTTGCCCTAGCGGATCGTCAGGAAGTTTACTCAACAGCTCATAACTGTTTCTCAAACCTAGTAGAATTTTTCCTTTCATGGGCAATCGCATTTTCTCGTATTCTTCTTGCAAAGACTCCGGTAGTAGCTGGATGTCAACATCACCTGTCTTAATACCATGTTTTGTTAACAAGCGAATCTGAGCCAACAATTCCAATGCTCGATAAAGTCTACCTACTGCATCGTCGTAACGCTCTTGCATAGCACGTCGTTCAGCATTCAGCAGCAAATCTTGCACAATCTCGTAGTCATGTCCCTTGGTTCCACTGCTAGAATCAAACGTTTTGTCTATCTTTCCTCGACTGCTAATCACGCGCCTGAGAAATATCCCACGCTGCTGAATTTCAGGGCGTTTCATTTGAGTTTCTAGTAGCTGTAATGCCTCCTTATGTTCAAACCGATCCCATGCATTTAGTCCAGAACAACAAGCATGCCAATCTCGGATACGCTGCTGAGTCTTAGGCAGCAATTCTGTTGATTGTAGGAGTCGCTGTTGTTCTGCAACAGCAGCAGGATAATTGTACTGCTTTAAGACAAGTGGGAAAAACTGCTCTATGGTCCGCTTTACAACTAAAGGAGTTACTGTAGCCGTTGCCGTCAGTTCTCCTGTGTCTACCTTAATAATATTTGTTCGATTTGCTGTAGTCAGATATACCTTTACCTGATGATCGAGAGCAGCCATCGCTAATCCTACAGACATAGATTTAGTGCCGCCTGTGTAGTCAGCCATGATCTGACTTGGCAACTCCTGTTGAAGGCTCTGAATACCTGATGAGGCTTTAACATAGCATTCAGATAAGTTATCAGGATTTTCAATTAGAATTAAATCTCGATTCGGATCAAAGCGATCGCTTAAGCCTACTTGTGTTGGAATATTAGGTAGTCTGTCAACTACTTCAGCCCCACGCCTAATTTCACAAGGAGTCCCTTCACCTATCACTTGGGATTCACTTCCTCTGTTGCCAGAGGAACAAATAAAAATGACGCGATCAGGTTGAAGGCTGCTAATAGCAGTAACGATAGGTTGGTGAGAACCACCGACTGTAAGTATAAGAATTTTGGACATAATTATCTCCTTGTCTAAATAACCATTTGAACTTCTATACTTTTTGACCATCTCTTAAATACTTAAGATAACGAGAGCCATAACCCAAATAACGCCGAATCAGTTCGATCCAAATCGGCTTGAAGTCAATCTGAGAACATTCAGCAATGATTTGAGCCGATTTTTTGATGTTGACATCAATATCTTGAACAATTCTCTCCGCCAGAGAGTCTTTCCCTCTACCCCATTTCCTATCTCGACCTACTTGATAGCGAATAAAGTTTTTAATGACTTCTACACTATCAGTGGTATCGGCAACGCGGACTAAGTTACGGAATTGAGACTCTTCCAAATTGCCGTACTTAGTGTCATCCAAAGCAGCTTGAATCCAGAGGACTAAATCATCCTCAGTTTGACGAATGCTTTTTTGTACCTGGAGTTCAACTTGTTGTTCTGTTAGCTTCATACAGCATTCTCTCTAAATACAGTGTGAAATTCACTACAAACTTCGATTTGACCAAAGCCTTCACCAATACGATCGCCTACACCCTCCCTTGCTAATTTTTCTAAGGCTTGAATCCAGTCCTTCGTCTTATCTACAATCGTGCTAAATAAATAAACACCTCCTTTGTTGGTAATTAAATCCACATCTTTCAATAATCCCCAAGCAGAATTCCAGCCAGAAACATAGTCATAGCTGCTGTAGGCAACGTGTAGTGTTAAATCATTTATACCGGTAAATTGCTGTAGCATTTCTGGGGAAATTACTGTAGTACGTCGCCAGTTTTCCGTTAAAATTGCATCTGATTGCAAGCCTAGGGTGAAGTAAGTTCGCTCTTCTAATGGGAGATTGCCGAAAAGTTCTCCCCATTTTTGCCAACGCTGTTGGAGTGCGATGTTAAATTGCTCGATGCTTGTGGCAATATCGGTATTGGTTCCCAAACTGTCGGAGGGCAAAGCATTTGGATTGTATAACTTGGGTTTTGCCGATAAATTATCGCCCAAATGCTTTGCCCCTACATCAGATTTTTGACTTGGGGGACATACCCTAGCCTCAATCTTCACTTTTCCCAAACCCCGAGAAGCTGCCCCACCTAAGCGAAAATTTTGCGAGTTATAATTCAAGAATTGCTTAAGCAACTCCGCCAGATGATCATTCTCTACCATAATTGCACTGCGGTAGACCATTGGCTTCTGTTCTTGGGTTTCGTTGAGAACTTCCAGGCTATACAAAATTTGTTCTTCTGCTGTTGCTCGACGACGATTGATGCCAACACGAGTCAGCAAGCGTTTAGTAACTGAGTGACTGCAATATTTGTCATTCTGCTTACTGTAAAATCCTTTGTAAGGTTCAACCCGTCCCCCATCTTGAGGACAATTTGGGTCATAGGGATAACCATAGCTTTCTGCACAGAAACGGTCAATTAGGGTATCAAAAACACCGTAGCCTTTAGGCTTAAAACCAGGATTAGTTTTAGAACTCAAGGCGGTAGCAGGCAGCACTCTAACTTCCGCATCTTGAGCCGATGGTGCAGGATAGGCATTGCGGAAGATTGCAACATTCTCACTCAGAAATAAGGTTTGGAAATCATTATTAGTTACAGTCAAATCAGGGTTTTGTGGACGAGACTGTTGAATAATCACCGATGCGATCGCGCCTCGAATCACAGAACCGGGAATATAGTCCCCAGCTTCACTCACTGAACCGGGTTTTTTACGTCCAATAGCTAGAGGCGACAGTGCGGTAATCGTTAGTTGAATTTCTTTCATTTCCTACCTCCCGGTAAAAGTGCTTGCCAAGCTTCCTCATTCACCGAAAATTCCTGAAATTCCCACTTTAGCCATCCCAATCCTGCTGATTTAGAACCCCCCAAAGCATTAATATGGTGTAATCCTGCGAGAATTAGTGCTTTGGCATAAGAGGGAAAATTGGATTGGAGATGAATTTGTCCCTCAAACCGCAATTTGGCATTAGCAGGGGAAGTTTCCAGAAAGTAGAGTTTTTTCTCTTCAGCAGTACCACGACGACGGTTAATGGTGACACCGGGACGCAAAACTTCCGGTACATTGTCTAGATCTTCTGCACAAATCAAGTCATCAACAATAATTCGTGACGGTAAAGCCGGATTCCCAAACATCTGGCAAATCAGGCAATGATATCTCTCATCCCCTGGTACTCGATATTCTTCTCGTTCAAAATCCCTAGCTTCATTTTCCGGAAAATTGGCACGTTGCGGACACATGGTTTGAGCATTGGGAGACTGACAAATAGGCCAACCTAATCCCCGTGCTAGTTTCTCACACTCGTGGCGCAAGCGTCCTTTAAGTTGAGAAGCGGGAATCAGCAGTTTTTGATCAGCAGTACGCACAATTGCTTTATCTGCCAAGGTTCCGGAAGAGCCACCTGCACCGATACACAAAGCTGTATCGATAACAGCAGTAATGGATATAGTTTCTATTGCTGGATTAGACAATAAATCTTGGAGAGCAATCATGATTCTACCCCCACTTTGCTAGGTTGTTTTGCAGTTTCTGGGATAAAAGGGTAAAGATCTACCAATTCCCGCCAGATGGTTTCGTAACTAGATTTTTTGAGTAAACCTAGAACTGCATACTGAAGTCTGAACTGTTTTAGTGGAAAAGTCTCAAAGAAAAGTAATAGCATCAAATTGTGGATAATGATACTGATATCAGACATCCAAGGAGCTAAATTGCCATCATTGGTTAAGGGTTTACACCAAGCCTGTTCAAAATTATCTTTGAGCAATTTTTGGTTATCAACCTTCAGCCGGACACGAAAATAGCGATAATTAAGGATAGCTGTATGTTTCCCTCGCTCTAACAAACTGCGAATTTGGTAGAGTTGCGATCGCGGAAATTCTGACTCCTTTAATTTCTCTGCTGTTTTGAGTAATCCTCCTAATTCATGGAGGGTGTAGGGTGAACCATATAGTTTTAGTTTTGGTTGTCTGGGTCGTTGCTTGGTTAAAGCTTCTTGGCGGAACGATTCAATATTCGAGGAAATCATCGTTACTGATTTCATGGTTAAGAAGTCAACTGTCCCACCATGATAGTCATGCCACTGTTTCAGTTGCTTGGCTTTCTTCTTGGCAGATTTGAGTAATTGGTTGGTAAGATTTTCCGCATAATATATTGGTGTGTTAGAAGCTGTGATCAATACTCCTACTGACATACTCAGTTGGCATTGAGAAGGAACGAGTGGTATTTCCCCTTTATATCTATGACATTCACTGGAGTGAGAAATTAACTCTTGATCCGTTATTCGATAATCCTCCTTTTCCAGGAGAATCCGTTCAAACTCCTCGCCAATAGTTTTGGCAATCTCTAATGCCTTATCTGCCGGAACAATCAACATTACATCATCCCCACCAATGGTTAAAATTTCAAAAGGATGAATAATCGCTCCATTCCGATGTTTATTTTCTCCCGCTAAGTCTTTTAATTTATGAGGCTGGAGGTGCTGCCCTAAAGCGTGGTAAACGGACTCTTCTGTTGCTGTAAAGATATCCCTACTGAATTTGCGATAATCTGCTGGGGTATTCAGTTCATTCTGTATATAACCTCCCATATTGTTGCCATCAGCATAGATATAGCCGACAAAGCCATTACTAGCATTGCCAATTTCTGTGAGCGATCGCGCTTCTTTTACTTTCTTTTTACTTACAACTTGGTAATATTCTTGATAATAGTCTGAATTCTTCAAAAATTGTTCAAACTTGAAAACCCAGCTCAGAACTTTACCAGGTTGCCACAATTTTTTTACTTGACCAGATTGCCAACCAAATTGAGCTGTTTTATACCATCCCTGCCCACTAGAATCTTCTCGTTTTGTTCTTTGTCCAACAATGCGTTTACGAGCTATGGCATCTGAAAACCAAGGTTCATCGGGAAGTCCTCTAGCAGGAGCAATCGCAGTTCGATGTTCTACTGTATCTCTTACTAAATAAGGATGGGTTTCAAACATTGGCGGATAGCACCTGCTCGGACGTGCCGCACCTACTAAATCATTACCATTACGCCGCTTTTGAAACAAAGCTGCTAATTTACCCGCTAGTTCATTAAAATTCTTGCGCCTCTTAAATAAATCTTCCCAATCTTCACCCTCTTTTTTCCTCCCAAAGTAGGCTTGTGTAATTGAATGGGTTTGCCTTGTCTCATCTTGGAGATACCAGTCTAACCACTTTGTCTGTTCAATTGGGCTATTCAGTAAGCCAAAGCGAGTTTCCAGTAGCCTAAAACTATCTCCTACAGCGCAGGAATTAGCGGTTAAAGTTTCTTCTGTGTAGCGTTTTTCAATTAAATTAGTCAGATCAGTAACAAAAGCAGTAGGACAAAAAGCTAAAATGTTGCCACCGGTGGAGTAAATAACTAGTTCCGGAATCAGTGCTGCCCATAACTGTTGCAATTTTTCATCTTTATTTTGTAATTGCCGCCTCACATTTTGGCAATAATTTCTGGCTTGCTGACATTCAGGAAAATCCTGGGGAGATTCTTCACATTTGAAGAAAGCAGGCAAGTCAATTAAATTAATCCGGTCTAATAATCCCGATGCTCCCCGAATATCTGGCAGCTTAGCCGCTTCAAATACATATTGCTTAATCTTCGTCGCACCACCGTAGACTAAGCCAATTTTGCTATTCCAAAGTGTAGGGTAATTTTGGGTTAAAGCAATTAACCCATCTAATGACTGGGGAAATTTGAGAACTTCTAGTTGCTTAACTGACTCAACCAGCGAATGCACTTCCTCCGGAACCTCTTTTCCCTCAGATAAAGCCTGTCGCATCTGCTGCAACAGAGTCACATCAAACTGAGGTTGTTTCCCTTCTCCCCAAGCCAAACACCAAGCGATCGCAATGGTAATAGGATTTGTTGAATCAGTCATATAAAACTTATGTTATTTAGTTGTGTGAACATATGAGTAAGTTAAGGGAACAGAATATCTTATATGCCCTATAGAACTGATATCTAGAGCTTTTTCCTTAGCTTCCAGTCGCTTGGGTTGTGTGAATTTAATTTGAGCGCAAATCCATAACTCACAAGTTATCCTTATATATATTTCACTAAATGCCTAATTTTGTCCACCGAGAAAATACGTAGATTTATCTGGTGCCTAGTTTTGTCTACCGAGAAAATACGGAGATTTATATTAAATTTTAAATAAATCTCTTGCAAAAATCGATAATTGCTTGTAATGCCAAGTATTGGCGGATTACAGGCAAGATGCCTGTTCCACAAGAAACTGATGATTGAATTAGTTAGGTGTAAATTAGATGTATCTTAGCTTACGGAGCATTGATGGGGAGTGTGGGGAGGGTGAGAGAGTACTTGTCAACTTTTACTAAATGCAGCTGTTGGCAATTCTAGCTTCAAAACCTGACCTACGGATACATCATGGGTATGGGTAGCAACTACCACTGCACCCAAGCGAGGATCGTAGCATCCTACCCAGGCAGCGGGGTGACACTCGTGAACTAAGTAGCTGTACAACCAAATCGGACCCTTGCCCTCAAGAACAATACCTTGGTTGAATGGGATACCCTCAGGTAATTTCAGTCCTTTAATATCTACTGGAGCAATAATTCCATCTTCTGTCTTAATCTGGAAATGCAAGTGCTGATAGGGCAAACCGTCTTGAGTTTGGTGAGGAATGATTTGAAGTTGAATGGTATTCATGGATACACTTCGGTTCAATAGAGACGATGTTACTTTAGCAAGTTCCTGGAAAGGGCCTATTCCCTATTCCCTATTCCCTTATTTCTTAAAAGCG
This sequence comes from Caldora sp. SIO3E6, assembly GCA_010672185.1. GTDB lineage: Bacteria > Cyanobacteriota > Cyanobacteriia > Cyanobacteriales > Coleofasciculaceae > Caldora. The sequence goes on from JAAHHL010000119.1 coordinate 11,632, forward strand.
CCCGACAGGTGGCGCACCAACCGCTAGGTAGGGCTTGGGAGAATAAGTAACAAGTAACAAGTAACAAGTAATAAGTAAGAATGAATGCAGCATTTATCCGCTGTTTTGGGCATCTGCATCCCCCAAGGTTACCCGGGTTGATGCCAGGTTTTTGAGCTAAGAGATGC
>JAAHHL010001190.1 GCA_010672185.1 Caldora sp. SIO3E6
TCTCACTCTACAGAGGTTTATATCCCACTCAATATCAATCAGTCTCCCTTTAATGTAGGACTACCGATTGAGTTGCCAGAATTTAGTCCTGAGCAAGTGCAGGAGTTGACGCTAAAACATCAACTTGATTGTAACGAAGCTCAACTAGAACAACTCAGAGAGATGATTGGGGGTCACCCCGAGCTAGTGCAGCAAGCATTTGCTTACCTGAGAGATTACCATGATACTAAACTCGAAGATATTTTAGCCATAGCTCCCACAGAAGCAGGACTGTATAAACACCATCTACGGGAACATTTATTGGCTCTACAACAGGATAGAAAACTTGCAGTAGCGATGAAAAAAATAGTCGATGCCACTAGTCCAGTCCGTGTTGAAGTTGAGGAAACCTTTAAATTGGAAAGCATGGGACTGGTGCAGAAACAAGGCAATGAAGTAATGCCGAGGTGTCTTCTGTACCGTTTGTACTTCCGCGATCGCTTGGAGGTGAGTCAATGAATTCCCAACCAACCCCAACTTACACTGACAGGGAAAGAAAACCGCTCATTTCCTCAAATAATTGATTAGGATGGAAAGCATACTGGCAGGTCACTATACAATTGTCAAACCCCTAGGTAGCGGCGGATTCGGTCAAACTTTTCTGGCCAGAGACAGCCATTTACCGGACAATCCTCTCTGTGTAGTTAAGCAACTAAAACCCAGAGTTAAGGATTCAGCAACCCTGAAAGTAGCAAAGCGCTTATTTGAACAAGAGGCTCAAACTTTATCTAAATTAGGCAATCATGACCAGATTCCTCGTCTGTTGGCTCACTTTGAGCAAAACGAAGAGTTCTACCTAGTGCAAGATTTTATCGAAGGTCAGCTCCTCAGCCAAGAACTAATTCCTGGTCAAAAGTTGATGGAAACTTATGTGATCGAACTGTTGCAGGATATTTTGCAGGTACTATCCTTTGTTCACCAGCAGCAAGTCATTCACCGGGATATCAAACCTGCTAATTTAATCAGACGTAGCCAAGACCGTAAAATTGTACTGATTGATTTTGGTGCAGTAAAAAAAGTTAGCTCCCAGATAGTTAATTCCTCTGGACAGACTAGCCTCACTGTTGCCGTCGGTTCTCCTGGCTATATGCCTAGTGAACAACTAGCCTTCAGACCCCACTTGAGCAGCGATATCTACGCGGTAGGGATGATTTGTCTCAACGCCTTGACTGGATTATCTCCTAGAGATCAAGAAATTCCTCAAGATTCCCAGGGAGAATTCTGTTGTGCTGCCTTACAAGACATTGCTCCTGTTAGTCCTGACTTAGCAACCATTATCGACAAGATGGTGCGCTATGACTATCGTCAGCGCTACGCAACTGCTACAGAAGCACTGCAAGCACTCCAGCAAATGACATCAAAGCAGTCAGTCAGTGACGCCACTGCGACTCTGTTCATCCCAACTTTCTCTGGGCAACCTACCACTTGGGAACAACCGGAGGGTGAAGTTAGTTTAAATTCTCCCTTATATATAGAACGTCCTCCCATCGAAGCTCAGTGTTACGAGGCAATTTTACAACCAGGAGCCCTCATCCGCATCAAGGCTCCCAAGCAGATGGGCAAAACTTGGTTGATGGATAAGATTTTAGGGGATGCGGCTAGAGAGGGTTACAAAACAGTACCCTTAAATCTTCTCAGGGCAGATCATTCAGTAATTGCTCATCTAGATAAATTTTTACGTTGGTTTTGTGCCAGAGTTAGTCGGCAACTGCAATTACCTAATCAGCTGGCGGATTTTTGGGATGAGGATTTGGGTAGCAATGATAACTGCATGAGTTACTTTGAGGAGTATCTCTTAGCTAAGATAGATACTCCCCTAGTACTAGGTTTAGATAATGTTGACCGGGTTTTTCCCTACCATACCGTTGCACCAGACTTTTTTGGTCTGCTACGAGCCTGTCATGAAGCGGGTAACAGGGGGGAAATCTGGCAAAATTTACGTTTGGTGGTAGCTCACTCTACAGAAATTTATATCCCACTCAATGTCAATCAGTCTCCCTTTAATGTAGGACTACCGATTGAGTTGCCAGAATTTAGTCCTGAGCAAGTGCAGGAGTTGGCGCTAAAACATCAACTCGATTGTAACGAAGCTCAACTAGAACAACTTAGAGAGATGATTGGGGGTCACCCCGATCTAGTGCAGCAAGCATTTGCTTACCTGAGAGATTACCCTGATACTAAACTCGAAGATATTTTGGCAGTAGCTCCCACAGAAGCAGGATTGTATAATCGCCATCTAAGGGAACATTTATTGGCTCTACAACAGGATGCTAAACTCGCAGTAGCGATGAAGAAAATAGTCAATTCCACTAGTCCAGTGCGTGTTGAAGTTGAGGAAGCTTTTAAATTGCAAAGCATGGGACTAGTGCATAAGCAAGGCAATGAGGTGATGCCAAGCTGTCTTCTGTACCGTCTGTACTTCCGCGATCGCTTGGAGGTGAATCTATGAATCCCCAACCAACGCCAACTCACACTTACACAGTTGGGGGCACTTTACCAGCACATGCCCCTACCTATGTTATTCGGCAAGCAGACCAGCAACTCTATGATGGTTTGAAGGCTGGGAAGTTTTGCTATGTACTCAACTCACGGCAGATGGGGAAGTCCAGTTTGCTAGTCCGAACTATGTCTCGGCTAAAAGCAGAAGGTATCGCTTGTAGA
>JAAHHL010001191.1 GCA_010672185.1 Caldora sp. SIO3E6
TCCCAATATTACCTACAAAACTTCCATTACCAGACCGATGGCTATCTGAGTGATCTGTCTGCTAATCTGTACGACTTTCAGGTAGAACTTCTCTTTAGTGGTACTGCGGATGCCATGCGGCGACGCATTCTCGCACCTCTAAAAGAAGGCTTAAAAGCTTTGGGTGTAGTTTCCCCCAGGCAAATTCGGGTTCTGGATGTAGCTTGTGGTACCGGTCGTACTCTAAAGATGATTAGGGCTAGTTTACCAAGTGCTTCCCTATTTGGTGTAGATTTGTCCCCAGCCTATTTACGCAAAGCTAATCAGTTGTTGGCTGAGAACCCTGGGGAACTACCCCAACTGATACAAGCAAATGCAGAAGAGTTACCCTATGTAGATAACTACTTTCATGGGGTCACTTGTGTGTTTAGCTTCCATGAATTACCTTCTACCGTGCGTCAGCGAGTTATCGAAGAATGCTTCCGAGTTACGCAACCAGGAGGAGTATTGGTGATTTGTGACTCGATACAAGCAATTGATGATCCAGAATTTACCCCAATGATGGAAAACTTCTCCATTATGTTCCATGAGCCTTACTACAAACACTACATCAATGACAATTTCCTAGAGCGTCTAGAGAAAGCAGGCTTTGTCGATATTGCCACAGAAAATCATTTTGTGAGCAAGTATTGGATTGCTCACAAACCTCAATAATAGTAAAGGCACAAATTTTGTAAGGATGAGGTAGTCCCAGATGCTTTTGGCAACGGGATAGAGGGTGTAGTAGTTCACCCAGTCAAGATTACTCTGGCAAACTAATTTCCGCGTTTTTTCCGCAAAATTAGGAACTATGAAAAGATTAATTAATCCATCATCCGTAATTGAGCCTTCATACTTTTAGTGAGTTTTCAAGATGAGTACCCAACAGCCTAATCCCACAACAGTTTCCACCGAAAGCTTGTCAACCTCAGATCTAGCTGTCACTGAGTTAATCGAAGAGAGCACAACTATCAACTATGTAGATACCATTGAAACTGTGATCTCTAGCCTAGATCAAGAAAACACTGCTATGGTCAGCCATAGCGAAGGTGGCTTTTTATGGAAGTTTAAGTATGGTAGCGTCGAAGTGTTTGTCCAACTAACCGGCATCACTGACGATGACACTTTTACCGTTTGGTCTTCAGTGTTGCAACTCCCGGCTAATAACGAGCCAGAATTGATGCGCAAGCTGCTGGAAATGAATTGGTCTGACACCTTTGAAGCCTGTTTTGGTATTGTTGAGAGCCAAGTAGTAGTGCTTTCTACACGAACAGTAGCAGAACTGTCTCCTGGGGAAATTTCCCGGGCAATTACCGTGGTAGCAACCATTGCGGATGACAATGATGACATATTCCAGGCGGAGTATGGTGCTTCTTCTTGAGCGTCTGACGAGGCGGGGAATGGGGAATAGGGAATGGGGAATAGGGAATAGGGAATAAGATAAATTACACGTCGAAAAATAAGATTAGCAAACGTGTCAGCTTCCCTTGGCTTCTTCCGATTTAACCTGATTTCGTCATCCCTACCAACATGGCTGAAGTTTCTGGAAATTTTCCTAAACCCTAAACCCCACACCCATTGGTGACAAGTTAAGGTAAAGATGTCGTTGTCAAGGGAGCGGAGGAGCAGAGGAGCAGAGGAGCGGAGGAAGAAGAATATAATTTTCCTTAACCCTTGGAGTATTTCCATATATAGGTTTTTTTTAGAACCACTACGCCATATATGGGAGTTGACAAAATGCACGACCTTTTCACTTGTCACCATTGCCCCACACCCTACACCCCGTCAAAGCTATCAGCCTTTTTTTGCTTGAAGTTCTTTGTCTCGCATTTCCATCAACTCTGGCACAGTTACAAACTTGTAACCCTGCTTTCTGAGCTGATCAATCATTTTTGGTAAAGCATACACTGTACCCATGCGATCGCCACCACCATCATGCATTAGTACAATCCCTCCTGGAGATGATTGGTTAAGCACATTCTTCAGCAACGTTTGTGAGGAAACAGCATAATCCTTAGAATCTGCTGACCACATAACGTTCACATAATTTTTACTGTGGGCATATGCTACCAAACCATTGGTTAGATAACCCCCTGGTGGTCGAAATAGAGTAGCTTTAATACCAGTTAGTTTGTAAATCAACTCCGTTGTGCGGTCTATTTGCTGAGCCGCTGCCGCAGGAGAGTGTTGGTGATAAGGGTGACTCCAGCTATGGTTCCCCACTGCATGACCATGTTCTGCCACTAGCTTGGCAAGCTCAGGAAAGGTCTGTACATTGCTCCCGATAAAGAAAAAAGTGGCCTTAATATTGTTTTTATTGAGGATATACAATATTTCGTTAGTGGTTTTTGGCCAAGGACCATCATCAAAGGTTAAAGCAATGACTTTCTCTCCAGAATTCAGGGGAATGTCATTAATCGTTTTTCCTTTAAACTGCTCAGGGACAGGGGGATTCATCCGTGCGATTTTTTCCGCCTGCATCAAATTAGCGACGAGTTGTTTAAATTTTGCATTGGGCTGCACAGTTGCAGTTGACAAGTCGGCAGTATTTTGGCTAGGCCCTCCCACAGGCAAGGCAATGGTTTGCAGGGCTCTCTGAGAAACTGATTTGTCTGCTGTCAAGCTGAAGCCAGCGACAAAACCAAGGGCAGCAGCAGCGACAATGGGAAGACTGCA
>JAAHHL010001192.1 GCA_010672185.1 Caldora sp. SIO3E6
CGTGACCCAGCTAAAATAGTGCATTAGAAACTGGTTTTGAAGTAAAAAGTAACAAGTAAAAAGTAACAAGTAAGAAAGAACTAGAAACCAAAATCTATTGCACCATTTTAGGTGGGTCAGTCCACTACAAGGTGAATTTTGATTGTCGGATTTAAATCCGACATTAACCAACATCAACCTACATAATCCGACACAAACCTACCACAAAACTCCCAACTTAAACCTACAGACAAGTCAGCAGTATCCAGTCATCATCGTAATATCAACCAACAAAATAAATCACAGCCAATGATGACTTACCAAACCGAAGTTCAACAGCAACCCTGTCAATTACAACTATTGCCAACAGCAACCAATGAGTTAACCTCCAGCACTGATACTAATGAATTGGTCTTTAGCTCACCTCTAGAAACATTAAACCTCAATACCTTACTAGAATATCCCGACAGTGCAACCTCAATTATCTTATCCCTGGCTATTTTTATTCTCGCTTTAGCAAGTTTTGTCAAAGTTCTTGTACCTGTGATGCTTCAGAATTCAAGGAAGTAGGTTTGAAGGGAGTAATATCAAGTTCGGTTGAATACTTACACTTTGGCTGCAACAAGGCAGAAGGCAGAGGGCAGAGGGCAGAAGGTAAGAAAGAAAGTTGTAAGGGAGAAGGGAATTATAAGTAATTATCCGAACTTGATATAAGAGAGAAGAGATCATAGAGAAAGCGATCGCGGCGGAGAAAAAAGGCTGTAAAATAGCAGTGGAGGTTAAGAGCTTTGTCGGTAGTTCAACCATCTCCGAATTTCACACGGCTCTTGGTCAGTTTCTCAACTATCGTATTGCTTTAGAAATCTCTGATGAGCCAGAACGCATTTTATATTTGGCAGTTCCCAAGGATACCTACCAAATATTCTTCCGATTGGAGCCTGCTAAAACCGTCATTGAACGCTATAGAGTCCGCTTAATTGTTTACGATCCCAATCTTAAGGTGATTAATCAATGGATAGAATAACTCAGTATCGCCAAATCACTTGTGAATTTCTAGAAAGCTTTGCTAGTGATAAGCTCAATGCCCAACTGATTTTTGATACAGAACGGGATCGTTACTTGGTGATGCATAATGAATGGCGTAATGACTACCGTATCTATGGCTGTGCTATGCAGCTAGATATCATTGAAGGTCAAATTTGGATACAGCACAACAGTACTGAGATTTACATTGATCGTGAACTAACTAAGCGGGGTGTTTTGCCCAAAGATATCATACTTGGATTTCGCTCTCCCAGCGTCCGCAAACTGCTGGCTGCTATGTAAGGTTTTCCTCCTGCTTCCTGCCTCTTGCCTCCTGCCTCCTATCTAGTTAAGAGAAGAACTAATCGAGGGTAAGAAATTGACAATCTGGGGAAAAGCAATAATCAATACTAGAATTAACAGTTGGATCAAAATAAACGGTATCGCCCCACGATAGATATTGCCGGTTGTCACTTCTGGAGGAGCAACACCACGGAGGTAGAAGAGAGCAAACCCAAAAGGTGGTGTGAGGAAAGAGGTTTGCATATTAGCACCTAAGATAATGCCGTACCAAACTAAATCGAATCCCAATTGCTGGGCAACCGGGGCAAACAGAGGCACAACAATAAAGGCAATCTCGAAAAAGTCAATAAAAAAGCCTAACAGAAATACTGTCAACATGCTGACTACTAAAAAGCCAGTACTGCCACCGGGGAGGTTTGTCAGCACATCTGACATAAATGTATCACCATCCAGACCTCGGAATACTAAACTAAAGGCAGTGGAACCTAGTAGGATAAAGATGACCATGCTGGTAGTGCGCAAGGTAACATCACAAACCTGCCTTAGAGATTCTAGACTAAGTTGACGATTGGCTACAGCCAGAGCGATCGCACCCATTGCTCCAATGGCACCGGCTTCTGTTGGGGTGGCGATGCCGAAAAAGATACTACCCAACACTAGTAAAATTAGCAGCAATGGTGGGATCATGACCTTAATGACCCTAATACCTAATGCCCTGCCACCAATGTTTCGCACTTCGAGAGGCAATGCTGGTGCTAATTCTGGTCGAATAAAAGCAATAATTAGTACATGTAGGGCAAAGATACCTGCCATCAACAAACCTGGAATTACTGAGCCAATAAACAAGTCACCGACAGAAACTCCTAATTGATCCCCTAACACCACCAACACAATACTAGGGGGAATAATTTGTCCCAAAGTTCCAGAAGCGGCAATCACTCCTGTGGCTAGTTCCTTGTTATAGCCATAACGCAACATAATTGGTAGGGAAATCAAACCCATTGCCACCACCGTTGCTGCTACAACTCCAGTAGTCGCCGCCAGTAGGGCTCCCACTAACACTACTGCTAAGGCTAAACCCCCCCGCAAGCGCCCAAAAAGAATCCCCATGGTTTCCAGGAGATTTTCCGCGATGCCAGATTTTTCCAGCATCGAACCCATAAAAATAAAGTAAGGAACAGCTAGCAGCGTGAAGTTGTTCATAACTCCGAAGATCCGCTGCGGCATCGCCGTCAAAAAGATAGGCTCAAAGATTCCTAATCCAGTGCCAATCAAGGCAAATAGAATTGCCACACCCCCCAAGGAGAAAGCCACAGGGTAGCCTAAGGGTAGCAAAACCAAAGCTCCCAAAAACATCAGCGGTCCTAACCACTCATAA
>JAAHHL010001193.1 GCA_010672185.1 Caldora sp. SIO3E6
AAGGTGGCTTGAGCAACCCAATCAGCCAGCATTGCTCCACTAAGTTCCCCTTGTTTAGTAGTAACAATACACAGAGAACCAATCAAGCGTCCCACGGCTTGCTCAGTTCGAGCCGCCTGAGACTCACTGACAGTTTTCCGGCTTGTCCGAGCTTTTTTGGCTTTTTTGAGAGCTTGGGCAAAATCAGTGCCAGCTTCTTCACAATATTGGAGAGTCACCTCAGTCGGTTTAAATTTCACCCGAATGGTCTCAAAACCCAACTGGTAACCAGCATCCCGGAACTTAGATTCAATCAAGTCGATCGCTTCGCCACTCCAGCCAAAGGAACCAAAAGCTCCAGCAAGTTTAGTTTTAGTAGCAGTAGATAATACGATACCAAGGGCTGTTTGTATCTGGGTCGGTGCATGACCTCCTAAGGTAGGAGAACCCATAATAAATCCATCAGCTTTTTCCACTACTGTCTGAATTTCCTCCGGTTCCGCCGCTTCGCAGTTAAGGCATTCCACTGCTACACCAGCTTTAGTAATACCCCGGGCAATTGCTTGGGCTAAAGTGCCAGTATTGCCATAAGCTGAAGCATAAAGCAGGGCAACCGTGAGTTCCTGAGTTTTTTGCTGCTTACTCCACTCCCGATAGGAATTAGTCAGATGCAACAAGCCATAGCGTACCAAAGGACCATGACCAGTAGCGTAAATCTTCGCAGGGAAAGCATCTAATTTATCCAGCGCCTTTTCTACTTGTCGCGCATGGGGAGCCATCAAGCAATCGAAATAATAGCGTCGGTCTTCACTATAGATTGTCCAACCCTCATCCATTACCTGATTTCCACAAATATGAGACCCGAAGAGCTTATCGGTAAACAGGATTGCCGTTTGTGGATCGTAGGTACAAATGGCAGCGGGCCACCGAGGACTGGGGGTCAGGGCAAATTCCAGACGATGACCTTGACCTAAATCCAGAGTTTCCTCACCTCGCACTACCTTAATATCGAGCTCCTGGTCTGGTAAAATACTCCGCAGAGCGATCGCGCCAGGGTTGGAACAAACAAAAGTAATCTGAGGTGCTAGTTCCAATAAAGTTTTTAGGGTAAACCCCCGGTTAGGATTGACGTGACCCAGAATCACATAATCAATACTTTTCAGGTCAAAGCGTGCTTGCAAAGCTTCCAGAAAAACTTCTGTAAAGGATTCTCCCGGCGGGTCAAACAGAGCAATTTTATCCCCTCTAATCACATAAGAATTGGCAGTGGTGCCTCTTTGCAAAGCGTACTCAATCTCAAACTTTAGGCGATCCCAAGTGCGCGATCGCACTACAGTAGTATCTGTATTAATAAGGAAAACTTGAACATCTCGTTGCTTAGTTTCTGGCATTGCTCTCTTAAAATTAATTTGACTTTTACTTGGGAAAAAGGTCTATTAAAAACTGGTTATTATCCACTAGATACTGGTTGATGTCCAAGTAATTGCAACTATATTTTTATTTTAAATTAAATTTATTCCTCTATCTATTAGTAAAGTGAATAGTTTTGATAATTAGGCTCATGCCAGAAGGCAGGAGGCAGGAGGCAGGAGGCTCCGAGGAAAGAAAATTTGTAAAGTGAGGTTTTAAGCTTTTTTTACTGGTAGGTTATTTCGCAGTGCTGCACTAGTAGCTCCATTAGCAAACAATCCTCATCATCTTTTTCTGGTAACGCTTCTAGTTGAGCAAGCAAGTTGTAGAATAATACTAAGCTAGCTGAGCGTAGGGAATGATGAGCAGGTAGAGCCACTAATTCTAATATTGCTTGATGGCGTACTCTTCCTCGCCCCAAAAGCCTGAGCCACAGGGTTTCCTTGCTATTCGGTAACTCATCAATCGCCACCAGTCCAGTCTTGAATGCGGAAGCCATAAGATAAATCCCAGCCTCTGCTTCTGTGCTTGCTTGAGCTCCATATCCCATTAAAGTCTCTTCTGAGATGCTCGGAGCCAAAATCCATAATCGGGGCAAGTCCAATGCAAGCGATTCTTGTTCTCTCTCTGCTGCTCGATGAAATTCTCCCTGAACTTCTAATAATTTGATTAGACTAGCACTGACTTCATCAGGGGTGACAGGATGGTGATAGGGTTCAAGCAGTGCTCTTGTCTTAGCTAGTCTAGCCAATAATCCTAACTCTTGGGGTAATTCCGATACCCTAGGGGCAAACCATAAGTCGATGTCTGGACTAGGAGGGATGGTGAGGGTTCGCTCAGCTTCTACTTTACCATAGGGAGAGAGCAACTTTTCCAGGTAATCTTTACTGAATTGCTCATAAGTAAATATCTTCAAGTCTATAGGCTCTTCTTCCTCATCGAGCTCGATACCCAGCTCAAAATCGGCACATAAATGAGCCTTACCAATATAGTTAGGCGCTACAGCACAAAAATTTTCATCTAGCTCATAATAGCGACAGATGCGACAGCTTTTAGTCTTCTTCATCTTCTTGTAGGATGGTGCAAAATTGACTAGTTTGACACTCCCCGTGAAGACAGCAGCGGGGATTCTAAGTTCACTGTAGCCACTTGCTCTAGCAGGGTTGCTCCAACTAGCGTAGAGGTTGCTACTCCCTTAGCGTTACTTTGGGTATGCCCTACCCTAGATTTTGCCTTGTGCAAAATATTGATCGCTGCATTGGTATCACGGTGCAGAACACAACCACACTG
>JAAHHL010001194.1 GCA_010672185.1 Caldora sp. SIO3E6
TGATCAATCAGATTCAGAGTTTGTTTTAACTGGATTACGTGTATCATCAACTTTACGCATTCATCGTTTAACAACAATAACAACCTCCATCATTAAACGTGAACTTGGTCAGTTATCTCCCAAGATGCAAAGCCAAGTTATTTCATGCTTGTTGAAGCTATTTACATGAATTTTATCAATAACTTATACGATATAATGAAGAATTAGAAGTTGGAACCCACATTCCGCATATTTTGTAGGGGCGGGTTTAGGGTTATCTGAACACATTTGAGGATAACTTTGATACAAAACCCGCCCTGCCGTTAACCCATTTGAGGATAATTTTGGTATGAAATCTGCCCTGTGGATAACCTAGGTAATGCGATCGCTTATTGATATTTTGGGAATTGTTTGGTTTAACGGGGGACGCTGATAGGGCGGGTTTTGATTGAAATTTTCGGGTAATATAGGTGAGATTGTCCCTAAACTCGCCCCTACGATGCCCGTACAACTGGTTAATTGTTTAATCGGTTAATTGTGTGATGGGTTAATTGGGCGATCGCTTCATTGATATTTTGGGGAATGATTTGGTTTAACCGGGGATGCCGAAAGGGCGGGTTTTGATGGGAATTTTCGGGTGAAATGGGTGAGATTGTTCCTAAACCAGCCCCTACAATACCCGTACAATTGGTTAATTGTTTAATCGGTTAATTGTGTGATGGGTTAATTGGGCGATCGCTTCATTGATATTTTGGGAATGATTTGGTTTAACCGGGGATGCCGAAAGGGCGGGTTTTGATGGGAATTTTCGGGTGAAATGGGTGAGATTGTTCCTAAACCCGCCCCTACAATACCCGTACAATTGGTTAATTGTGCGATCGCTTGTTGATGATTTGGGGAATGATTTGGTTGAACGGGGGATGCGGATAGGGCGGGTTTTGATGGGAATATTTGGGTGAAATGGGTGAGATTGTCCCTAAACCCGCCCCTACAATTGCCCCTACAATTGGTTAAGCGATTACTTAAAGATCAGACATAACTTCCTTTGCTGCTGCTAGAGTACGGTCAATATCCTCTTCAGTGTGAGCTAGAGAAGTAAACCCTGCCTCAAATTGAGAAGGTGCTAAATAAATTCCACGCTCTAACATGCCACGATGGAAGCTTTGGAACTTAGTCAAGTCAGACTTTTTCGCATCCTCATAGTTGTGTACTGGCTCTCCGGTGAAGAACATGCCAAACATAGCACTGATTTGACCAGTAGAGACAGCATGACCAGTGTCCTTGGCAACTTGCAACAAACCATCTGTTAGTCTTTTGGTAATTTGGTCGAGTTGCTCGTAAGTACCCGGTTTTTCTAGTAACTTCAGAGTTTCGATTCCCGCTGTCATAGCGAGGGGATTACCAGAAAGGGTTCCTGCCTGATACATTGCTCCAGCAGGAGCCACCATAGACATGATATCCTCTCGTCCGCCGTAAGCTCCTACCGGTAAGCCACCACCGATAACTTTACCCAAAGTAGTAAGATCTGGAGTAACACCAAATTTTTCCTGTGCGCCACCGTAGGCAATCCGGAAGCCAGTCATGACCTCATCAAACACGAGGAGAGCTTTATATTCCTTGGTGATTTCCCGTAAACCTTTCAAGAAATCGTCACCGGGGGGAATAAAGCCAGAATTACCCACCACTGGTTCTAAAATCACTCCAGCAATGGTATCGGGATTGTCTTTAAACAAAGTTTTGACTGCTTCGATGTCGTTGTAAGGAGCAGTTAAGGTATCGCGGGTAGTGGACTTGGGTACACCAGGGGAGTCAGGTAAACCCAAAGTAGCAACACCGGAACCAGCTTTTACCAGGAACATGTCAGCATGACCATGATAACAGCCTTCAAATTTGATGATTTTGTCCCGACCGGTAAAAGCACGCATCAGGCGCAGTACTCCCATGCAGGCTTCGGTTCCAGAGTTGACAAATCGCACCATCTCAATGCTAGGTACAGCATCAATTACCTTTTGTGCCAACACATTCTCTAGTTCGCAGGGAGCACCAAAGCTAGTGCCTTTTTCTAGGGCATCATGAAGAGCAGCAATCACATCAGGATGAGCATGACCACAAATTGCTGGTCCCCAAGTACCAACATAGTCGATGTACTGGTTGCCATCAACATCCCAAATGTAGGCTCCTTTCACCTTATCAAAGACAATGGGCTGTCCCCCGACGGATTTGAATGCCCTAACTGGGGAACTGACCCCCCCCGGCATCAGCTTCTGGGCAGCGGTAAAAATTTCTTCTGATTTGGTAGTTTTCCAAGAACTTGTGGTAACCAAAATTATCTCCTTGGTGTGAGGTCTTAATCTTAAGATATCGAACAACGCAGGGCTTATTTTCCCATATTTCGATAACCAGATTTAACAGGAAGAAGGGGGATAATCCAAGAATTGAAGTGTTTCTTAATCTATTCTAAGTAGTTAGGCACAATTACTTGTATAACCTCTCCCCCAACCCCTCTCCTACCAGGAGAGGGGAGTCTTCCCCCTTCCCTTGTAGGGAAGGGGGTTAGGGGGTTAGGTCTCTTTTTCTAGTTAATTTTGTCCACCTACTTAGGGTCTGCTGAATAAGTGTGGAAGCCATACCAGATTCGTCTTTCAATCATGCAGCAAGTCAAAAAATCCCAAGAAATTGCATCTCTTAGCTCAAAAACA
>JAAHHL010001195.1 GCA_010672185.1 Caldora sp. SIO3E6
TGGGTTTTCAATTACATGAAATAAAACCCTTACTTCAAGGCTTGAACGAGAAAGTTAGTAACCCTCAAGCAGTCCTCAAGGAAGTCTTATTCTGGACTAATGGTCAACCTTTTTTGACCCAAAAGCTCTGTAAAATCATCCGTCACCATGCATCTGCTATTCCCCAAACATCTGAGGCAGAGTGGATTAAAAACTTGGTGCAAACACAGATAATAGATAATTGGCAAACTCAAGATGAGCCAGAACATTTGAGAACAATTCGCGCTCGACTGCTCAACAGTAAACAGCATGTATTTCAGCTCTTAGAGCTCTACCAGCAAATTTTACAACAAGAGGAGGTGGTAGCAGCTGATACTCCACAAGAAACAGAATTGCTCTTGTCGGGGTTAGTCATTAAGCAACAGGGAAGCCTTAGAGTTCATAACCGTCTTTATAAATCAATCTTTGATCTGAGTTGGGTTGAGAAGACATTAGATATTTTGCAGTAAGTTGAAGAGAAGGGAACATAGGGACATGTGGTGACATAGAGAGGGAGTAAGGGTTTTTATCTTGTTCGCTTAAGGAATAAGCTCATCAAAATTGAGTATACCTCACGGATGAGAGAACTGCTATAAGTGTTTTTGACTAAGTTGTGAATAATAGGCAACGCGGCGGAAATTACTCACAACTGAAAAAAGGATAAAAAGCTTACTACACAAGCTTTCTTCCCTCCTGCCTCGGAGCCTCTTGCTTCTGCCTTCTTGTACTAGTGACCAATTTGGTTTTACACATCATTCCAGAAGCTGACAACTTCCCTCGGATTGAGTTATACGTATGAAAGGAACTTGCCCTCATACTACTCGGAGTTTGCACTATTATCTCTTCCCTAGCTCCCCCAGCTCTCAAACCATCTGGAATGAATCCCCAAACTGAACATACATCCAAAGGAAATATTTTGATCGTAGATGACACTCCTGATAACCTGCGGTTGTTATCTACGATGCTTGAATCCCAAGGGTATCAGGTAAGAAAGGCAATTAACGGACAAATTGCCTTGAGAGGGGTAATTATCGCTCCCCCCGATTTGATTCTACTGGATATTAATATGCCTCAGATGAATGGCTATCAAGTTTGTAAAAAATTGAAATCAGTTGAACAAACTAGTGAGATTCCCATAATTTTTATTAGTGCTTTAGATCATATTTGGGATAAAGTCAAAGCTTTTGAGATGGGGGGTGTAGATTATATTACTAAGCCATTTCAGATCCAAGAAGTTTTAGCTCGTATTGAGAACCAACTAACTATTCATCGCTTACAAAAGCAGCTGAAAGAGCAAAATCAAAGACTGCAAGCGGAAATTACTGTTCGTCAACGTGCTGAAGAAGAAATCTTTTTTTTGCTCTCCACTACCCAAGCCATTAGTGAAGCTTCTGATTTTAACTCGGCATTAGAGGTAATTTTGCGCCAAGTTTGTGAAGCTATGGATTGGGATTTTGGAGAAGCCTGGGTTCCCAACAAGGATGCTAAGGTTTTGGAATATAGTCACAGTATTTATGCCAATAACTCAGGTTTAGAAGAATTTAGTCAACAAAGCTCACAGATAACTTTTCCCCAAAATATAGGACTACCAGGCAGAATTTGGTCATCTAAGCAGCCAGAGTCGATCGAAGATGTGTCCACTGAATCATGCCCAGTGTTTCAACGTAGCCATATCGCGGCAAGTGTGGGACTCAAATCTGCTTTTGGTGTCCCTATTTTGTTCAATGAGCAAGTATTAGCTGTCTTAGTTTTCTTTAAACAAGAGGCTGGCACTCCTAATCAACATCTGATAGCACTAGTGA
The DNA here is from genome assembly GCA_010672185.1 of Caldora sp. SIO3E6. GTDB lineage: Bacteria > Cyanobacteriota > Cyanobacteriia > Cyanobacteriales > Coleofasciculaceae > Caldora. Next base: position 1,821 of record JAAHHL010001195.1, read on the forward strand.
GTGCGGTTGCAGCTCAGTTAGGGTCACTGATTAAGCGCAAACAAACAGAAGAAGCTTTGCAGGTAGCGGAACAGAAGTATCACAGTATTGTCGATAATGCTAAGGAAGGAATTTTTCAAACTACACCTTCTGGAAGTTTGCTAAGTGCCAATCCCGCTTTAGCTCGGTTGTATGGCTACGAATCTTCACAAGAATTGATGCAAAATACAACAAATATTGGGCAGCAATTCTATGTTAAGCCCAACCGCCGGAGTGAATTTATTCAGGCTGTGGAAGCTGAAGGTACTGTGTCAGATTTTGAGTCTCAAGTATATCGTAAGGATGGTCAAGTGATTTGGGTAGAGGAAAATGCCCATGTTGTGCGGGATGCTCAGGGTAATATACTGTATTACGAAGGCAGCGTCTCTAACATCACAGAGCGTAAATTAACCCAAGAAGCACTGAAATTTAAGAAAGAACAAATTGAAGACCTGCTGCTAAATATTTTACCAGCTCCTATTGTTAGGCGTTTGGAACAAGACCCTAGTACAATTGCCGATAATTTTGAAGATGCTAGTGTTTTGTTTGCTGACATTGTCGGCTTTACTGAATTATCTTCGAGAAAGACTCCTAAAGAATTAGTAGACTTGCTCAATGTGATTTTCTCAACATTTGACCAATTAGCTCAAAATCACCGCTTGGAAAAAATTAAGACTATTGGTGATGCTTATATGGTGGTTGGAGGATTACCGACACCTCATCCCCAGCATACTGAAGCCATTGCCCAAATGGCTCTGGATATGCAAGCTGCCATGGTTAATATTAACACTAAAACAGGTGAAGCTTTTCAGTTAAGAATTGGCATCCACACTGGGCAA
>JAAHHL010001196.1 GCA_010672185.1 Caldora sp. SIO3E6
TAGTAACATTACTGTCTGGCGAGGCTCACGCTGGTTGCATATTGTGAAAGCTTCATGTCTACATGATAGCATAGATGACCAAGTTTGACTATATTTTTAGTGAAACTTTACGATACCTGGACTCAAGCACCAAATGGAAACATAAGGCTCACAGCTAGGGCGATAGATGAAGTTGATGCTTTCTTTCAGCATTTGGTGAATGTTACAGACTTGGGTATGAAAAACCATATCCAAGGAACCTATAGTATATCTGTATCGTGGTAAAAAACTTTACTTTTCTCTGCTGTAACATTTTTCTATAACAATAAAATTAGAGGGCGCACGTCGGTGCGCCCCTACAACAAATTCAGGTGGCTACCGGTTCTTTAGCCAAGAATTTCTCTAATTCAGTGAGAGCATCCGCATCTACCTTAGTCTGCATGGGACAGAACTTTGGTCCACACATCGAGCAAAACTCAGCTGTTTTATAGATATCAGCTGGTAGAGTCTCATCATGGTATTCCTTTGCCCGCTCAGGATCAAGAGCTAGTTCAAACTGACGATTCCAGTCGAAGTGGTAACGAGCACGGGAAATTTCATCATCCCTGTCTCGTGCTCCTGGGCGATGCCTTGCAATATCCGCCGCATGGGCAGCAATCTTGTAGGCAATCAATCCATTGCGCACATCTTCGGCATTAGGCAACCCGAGATGTTCTTTAGGTGTTACATAACAGAGCATAGCTGTACCATACCAACCGGCCATAGCTGCACCAATAGCCGAGGTAATATGGTCATATCCAGGAGCAATATCTGTCACTAGTGGTCCTAGCACATAGAAGGGAGCTGGTCCTAGGGTATTATTAAGGGAAATAACTTCGGAACACTCTTCCATTTGCTTCTTGACATTAAACTCAATTTGATCCATCGGTACATGACCTGGACCTTCTACCATCACTTGTACATCATCTTGCCAAGCGCGGCGAGTTAGCTGTCCGAGGGTTTTCAATTCAGCTAGCTGAGCCTCATCAGAAGCATCGTGGTTACAGCCAGGACGCAGGGAATCTCCTAAGCTGAAAGAGACATCATATTTTTTGAAGATTTCAATAATGTCATTGAAGTGGGTGTAGAGGGGATTCTGTTTATGATGATGGAGCATCCACCTCGCCAAGATACCACCACCGCGAGAGACAATACCAGTAATGCGATTTCTTACCAAAGGTAGATGTTCAATAAGAATTCCTGCATGAATGGTTTGATAATCAACCCCTTGCTGAGCGTGTTTCTCGATAATATGGAGAAAGTCATCAGCTGTGAGATTTTCCACATTGCCGTGAACAGTCTCCAAGGCATGGTAAATCGGTACTGTTCCAATTGGTACCGGTGAAGCATTGATGATCGCAGTGCGAATTTCATCCAAGTTACCACCACCAGTGGACAAGTCCATAACGGTATCAGCACCATACTTCACCGCCAGCTTCAGCTTATCAACTTCTTCACTTAGATCAGAAGAGTTGGGGGAAGCTCCAATATTGGCATTTACCTTACACTTAGAAGCATTGCCAATACACATTGGTTCCAAGTTAGGGTGATTGATATTGGCAGGGATAATCATGCGTCCCTTTGCCACTTCTTCGCGGATGTGCTCAGCTGGCAGATTTTCCCGCTGAGCAACATACTTCATCTCTTCAGTGACAATACCCTGGCGAGCATAGTGCATTTGAGACACATTACTCTGCCCACGCCGTCCGGCAATCCATTCTGCTCTCATTTTAAGCTTCCTCTTAACAGCTTCCCTCCGCTGGTACTAACCAGTCTCAGGTTCTAAGGGTCTATCTCAGCTTGGTATCCCAAGCACCCCTAGCTTTGTTCTGATTATTTTATCACCAAGGATAAAATGGCCACCAATTACTTTAGCAAATATTTATTTTTTTGTTGGTTGTTGGTTGTTCGTTGTTTGTTGTTGGTTGTTTTGCCGAGCTTTGCTGCTACGCACCATGCATTAAAGGGCATTGATTGGGAATGGGAGATTTCTTATTTGTCTCCCTTGTCTCCCTTGTCCCTCATCTCCGCGTCTCCGCGTCCCCTTGTCTCCCTAATCTGTCATTGACTCAAAAACTGGACAGTAACCTTCTGGTGTTACCTTAAAGCCATACAGAGGAGAAGCTTGATTCCAGCAGCGTTGCCCTCTTTGATGGCGACAGGTACCGCAGCAGTCAATATTCATTGGGATTCTACTATTACTACTTTCTTTGAGTAGCTCTCTTTGTGATAATCCCCGCAACACTAGCTCTCTCCCTTGCCAGCGAGCCTCCACTAAACCAGTATCAGCAAAATCTTGCCACCGGGGGTCAGCAATAATTGTTTCTGGGAGAGTGATATTAACCAAGGTATCGAGTTCCGTCAGCTCCCCTTCATAGTTAGTTGCTGGTGGTGCTGCTGGCTGCACAAATATTTCACCAATCGGCAGCTCTACTAATGTACCTGTTGCTGGGCAATGTAGATGGTAGCGATTTTGCAACTCCTCTAAACCAGTTAAGTCAGCTAGATAGGTAGGAGAACCATGGAAAAAAATGACATGCTGAGGACGGAGGTTATGAATTAACTGAGTGGTTCCTAAATAATCACTATGTTGGGCAAGAGAGTAGGTTTGAACTGCATGGTGCTCAGCGTTTTCTGGGTACATGGAATATCTTGGA
>JAAHHL010001197.1 GCA_010672185.1 Caldora sp. SIO3E6
TGGCAGGAGGTAGAAGGCAGAAGGCAGGAGGCAGAAGGCAGAAGGCAGAAGGCAGGAGGCAGTCCCGATGAAAAAATTTTTTTCACCACCATGCATGAAAGTCCCTCTTGACCCGTCTCCGCGTCCCCGCGTCCCCGCGTCTCCGCGTCTCTTTCAAGTCAGAAGGCAGTCCTCACGAAAATTTTCACTACATGTATGAAAATTCATTTCTGTTGCGTCTGTTGAATCTCCATTTCTTCCTTATCTATCTTCAATCTTAATCAGACCAATCAATAAATATCTCTTTGATCCGATTAATAGCTTCATCTGCTGCTTCCTCTGGGGATAATCCATCGACTATAACTCTTTCAATTGCTTTACCCCAGACATTTTCTGACTGCACTAGAGAGTAAGCCGAGTTCTGTGTTTGGTAAATAGGGCGGGTTGAATCCTGGCGGAATTGCTTCGCTGCCAGCCCAACATGAGGATCATCCGGCTCTTGCCAAAAGCCATCTTCCCATAGTTGAGGCATCACCGGAAAATAGCGCCCAGCCGCACCTTTGATATAAGGCCCCAAATTTTCAGGTTGCACTAGGTAGGAAAGAAAGTCTTTGGCAGCCTCTTGGTGTTGAGATAAGGCAAAAATCACCACCTGTTTGACGGATACTAAATATTTCGAGGTTTCCCCGTCAGGTTCTTGGGGAAATTCAATAGTCGCTATCTGGTTACGGTAGATGTCTTCGTCCTCTCGCTGGGAGCCAGGAATCGATAAGCTAGGATTGAGGGTCATCAGTATAGTACGGTTGAGGAAGGCGGTATTATTATCCGCATTTAACCAATCCACCGCTGCTGGAGGCACATATCCCTCCTGGTAGAAACTGGTATACCAATCCAAAGTAGTAATTAATCCTTGGCGCACCAGAGGATCATTCAAGAGCAGCTGACCATTTTCGTCCAATAATTGGACATCGTAAGCCTCTAGAGCTTGTTCAAAGGCGAAGTAGGTATCGGAAGAATCGGCAGACATCGGTAAACCTATGCCATAAATATCCCGTTGCCCTTGCTCACGCAAACTATCTTGGGCCTGTTTCCAAAACTCCCAAAAAGCATTCCACTCCTGAGGGATGTCTTCCCTGATACCAGCATCGCGGAGCAGTGAGCGCCAGTAGTGGATATGGATTGTCTGCTGCTTGAGTGGTACTGCGTAGTAGCCACGTTTTCTAGTTGCACTGTTGTACAAGTATGCTGATGCGATCGCACTACTACTGTAGGAGTCCTTGACCGGCTCAATCACATCTGAAACTTCTGCTAGTTTACCTTCCCAAGCCCAACGAGGGCCAAAAGTAAAGTCTGTCCTCTCAGAGAAGAGAATATCAGGAGGATTACCTTGCTCTATGGCGTTGATAATTTCATTAAGGAGGTCATCCTCACTGTAGAAAAAAAGTTTAACGTCAAGTTCACTCTGAGCCTTCTGTTGGGCTAAGGTAGCTCGCCATTTATTCACCACTTGCTCAATCGCTTCATCCTGCTGAGGGTAGTAGCCTCGATTCCACCAGATTGTCAGATGGCTGCGCTCCTCAACAGGTTTTACAGTTGGTGGTTGGGCAATATTAGTTTCATTGGTACAGGTTACTAAAATCAAACTCAACAGGAATAGTGTTATGAGTAGATATTTCCGTAGCCTCATGTTTGTTTTCTTAGTTTAGGTTAATTACCACCTTATTCGCTTTTTTTTATTTAGCCGGACATGATATTACTGGTGTTGGGTGTAGCGATAGCGTAACCCAACCTACCTATTCCTGTTGGCTACACCCAACTACCTATCCCTGTTGCCTAGCGCGGAGCGCTTCCCTAAAATCCCTTAAAATTAACACCAAAGAAAAAACCCTCATCCTGAGCATTAGTGCCACGGTCATCTAAATCAATTAAGGGATAGCCATAACCAAGGCGGATATTCAAACCTGGTGTTGGCTCCCACAACAATCCCAAACCTGCGCTAACGAGGAAAGTTTGCCTTGGTAGGGGATCCGGATTATTCGAGTCATTCCAAACTTGCCCCAAATCGACAAATGGTACTAGTTGGAATATGGGAATTCCCCCTTCATCCCGTTGTAGGGTAAGCCGATCTTCAATGGAAAAACGAAATCCATTATCTCCAGAACGAGCATTTTGGCGATAGCCTCTGAGGGATTGTCCACCACCAATGACAAACTGCTCCGATGGTAAGAGACTATCAGGGGTAAGTTGCACATCCAAACTCATTAGCAACAAGTTATTCTCATCAAGACGCTGTACCCGTTGCACTTGACCCAGCCAGCTGACAAAGTTACCATCCGGAATTGGTGATGGATTAGTTGTGGCATCAAACAAACCAGTACCAATGCTAAATTGCGATCGCGCAGACCAAGCTCCCTGGGAATCTCGTCTGAGATAATCTTGTCCCAAGCGAAACACACTGGTGCGAGTTACCCCATCTGCCTCAGCACCAATACTAAAAGGCTGGGGAATATTATCAAAGATAAAAGTTTGACCGTCCTTGTAGCTAAATCCAACTGAGAGAGCCAATTCTTCTAGGGGAGTGCGAATCAAGGGTTGGCGAAAACTCAACTCATACAATTCCGATTCCCCTGTAATACCCAACTCATCAAACTGGGGATCTGTAATCTTGTTGCGATCGATGACAGTACGCAGTTG
>JAAHHL010001198.1 GCA_010672185.1 Caldora sp. SIO3E6
GCAGGAGGCAGGAGGCAGGAGGCAGTCTCCATGAATAGATTTTTACCACCATGCATGAAAATCCTTCTCTCCGCGTCCCCGCGTCCCCGCGTCCCCGCGTCTCCACGCCCCCGCGTCCCCGCGTCCCCGCGTCCCCGCGTCTCCACGCCCCCGCGCCCGGTGCGTCTATTTTCACATAGGCTTTTGAACCTGTTTTCACTGGTGGGCTATCTTCGCCGTGCTGCACTGGGGAGAAAATCAGTGTTAAGTTGGTCAGAGTAGAAGAAAAATTAATTGCTTATCCTAGGTTAACAGCTATCTGTCTAACCTGAGAGAGTTATCAACTTTGATGCTTTATATTAGAAATCTAACTTACCACCCTCCTGCTACTCCTACCCCAATCTTAAAACCGCTGAATCTTGAACTCGCACCGCAACAACTAGGACTGGTCATTGGTCCGAGTGGTTCTGGTAAAACAACTCTATTAGAAATTTTGGCAGGATTAGCACAGCAAACCTCAGGTAACCTCTTCTGGCGGGAGCAAGAATTAACTCCAGAGCATTTGCAGCAACTTGCTGGATTAGTGTTTCAATTTCCCGAACGGCATTTCTGCGGTGGTACGATTCTGGAGGAATTGCGACTAGGTCATCCAGAGTTGGGTTCCGAGAGGGTTTATGAAGCTCTCGAAGAAGTTGGACTAGCAGATTTATCTCTACAAACTGCTCCCCATGCTCTGAGTGGTGGACAGCAACGACGTCTTGCTCTAGCAGTGCAGTTGATTCGTCAACCGATGTTACTAATGTTGGATGAACCAACTGCAGGATTAGATTGGTCAATGCGACGACAGTTGGTCAATCTCCTAGGGAAGCTCAAGGCAGATTGGACGCTACTTATTGTAACTCACGATGCTGGTGATTTATTGCCCATTGCTGATTGTTGTTGGACTATCAACCACGGAGAACTCAAAGCGGTAAATCCTACAACTCTCCAAGCTAAAGCTGTTGAGCCACAGCCAGTGGTTTAGGGAGCTGGGGGAGTTGGAGAGGAAAAGGGGTGAGCGAAAAAAAGGGTGGGGAGCGGAGGAGCGGAGGAGCGGAGGAGCGGAGGAGCGGAGGAGCGGAGGAGCGGAGGAGCGGAGGAGCGGAGGAGCGGAGGAGCAGAGGAGCAGAGGAGCGGAGGAGCAGAGGAGCGGAGGAAGAAGAGAGAACTGATAATTTTTGGATACAAAGCTCAAGAAATCCCACCCAAAATTTTGTTCACCCGAGGAAAAGGAAGGCAAAACAACAAAGGATCAATAACAAATGACCAATGACCAATAACAAATGACCAATAACAAATGACCAATGACCAATGACCAATGACCAATAACAAATGACCAATGACCAATGACCAATGACTATTCAGACATTACCTACCAAGATGCGATCGCCTTCGGTTTTAACCGCATAAGTTACTAGTGGTATCTTCGCTGGTGGACTCAAAACTTGACCAGTTGTGTCAAACTCAGAGTCATGACAGGTACATAGAAACACATTCCGTTGTTTTTTCCATTCAACTGCGCAATCCCGGTGAGTACAGACGGGATTGATTGCCACTAATTTATCGGGATTAGTTGAGTCTTGGACAACTAGTACTGGAGCTTGAGGCAACTGCTCATTGAGGATTTGACCATCTTGTTCTAATTGTTTCATCGTTCCCACTGTCCGAAAACCGCTAGTTGCAGCTTTAGTGGTAGAACTTTTAGAAGAGCAGGCTGCCAGGGTTATTGGTAGATAATTGGCAAGCAAACCCACACCAACCCAGTTGAGAAATGTACGACGATCCATAACGGTTTGAATTAATAATGGATAATGGATAATGGATAATTACAAGAAGGTTAAAACTGTGCTTGAATGATCAATGACCAATGACCAATGACAAATAACAAATAACAAACTTAAATCTTTGTTGGTTGCTTTGTTGGTTGAACGGTTGCGCAGCAAGCCTGTCATGTTCAATCCTGTAATCAGTAATCCCATCACACCTAGTCCATTCAACAGTGGATAGATAGCTTGCAGTCCCAAAATTCTGCCGGAGTGAATCTGAAGCATCACTTTAGAAACCTGATGGAGAGAAAACCACTCATCAAAAATGGGATAAGCAGCACCTGTAATTACAGTCAAAGTTAGAGGTAGGAACATTAAAATGGCTAGCTGCCGATGATAGCGACGAAAAGCAGTCTTTAGTTTCATATGCAAACTCCTGTTATCGATTTGCCAAAGGAGATAGTTGACTGTAGGGGTTAAGCATTGGCGCTAGCATATTGCCCATAAAATCCAAGTTTTGTTCCGCCAATGCTTAACCCTTCCGGGATTTATGGAAGAAGTCTATTGACCATAAAATGCATATCCGCTTCAAAAAGCGAAATTACAGCAACCGCTAAGACTATTAGGACAAGGGGATGGTAGCCCCTTGTTAACTTGCCTTACCTGAGAATGTCTTAACCGCCCTGGCGACTGCTATAAAAAGGATTGAGGCTGAACTTATTGCCATTCGCCGTAGCTGTTATTTGCTTTCCTTCATAAGCTAGAGCTTGATCTCCAGCTTCAGCAAAAGCTTGTGCCAGCTCTAACAAATTCTCTCGTTCCTCGTCGTCAGCAATACCTGCTGGTGGCGGCATTAGCTTATCGGCGATTTGGGTTACATTTTCGTGC
>JAAHHL010001199.1 GCA_010672185.1 Caldora sp. SIO3E6
AGATCATCAGGTTTGTTCCCGATGGCTTAATCCATCCTTTTTTGAGCTCTTTCAAGCTAATCGCCTGGATGGTGTAAACCAGTAGATTACGCCCCTTTTCCTTATCTTTGTACTTGGGAAGCTTGGGTTTGCCCTTGAATAAGACCGGGTTTTTCTCGTATGCCTTATTAGCTTCTTTCCACCCTTTCCAGTTTCTGTCCAAGCACCGCAGAACTTGTTGAGAGACTTTGCGAGGTAAAGCACAATAAGACTCCTCTCTTTGCATCCGAGATGCCATCGAGTTGTAGTTGAGAATTTGATTGGTTTTAAAGAAGTGTTGACGAATTTCGTAGTTAGCTCGATTGTAAAGATTTTTCGACTTGAATGCCAACTCATCAATCTCTTTCCCTGCTCGAGAAGATTTACGAACTACATGTTTCTCAACCAGTCTCATTGTTTCCATTGCCCTGTACTTTGGCGTAATCCGATAATTTCATCGGGTAATCTTATCGACCTCTGTATAGATTACCGCATATTGCCTCAATTTTCCTTATTTTTAATAAATGAAAACAATACCAAATCCGGTATCGATATACCCGCTATACCCACATTGTAGAGACGTTTCATGAAACGTCCCAGAGCGAGATTTCACAGTTTGCTCAAAACGGCTCTATTGTAACCGGATTTGGTATTATATCAAGTTCGGATAATCACTTATAATTCCCTTCTCCCTTGCAACCTTCTTTCTTCCCTCCTGCCTTCTGCCTCCTGCCTCCTGCCTTGTTGCAACCGAAGTGTAAGCATTCAACCGAACTTGATATTACTTCTTCCCCGTGACAAAAAACGTAGTCATTTCCTGCCATACTCCTTTATCTGTAGCTAGAGTAGCAATTTCTGCCCTAAATTCAGCCTTCAATGGCTCGATTTGCTCAGCTGATAGGTGTAACAAGGGATGACCATTAGCATTTAACCATGTGCCTTGCCAAAAATTTTGAGCATCTTCTAGACTGAGATATTTGCCAAATTGCTCAGTTTTGATGTCGATATCTCGAAATCCTACCTCTTGCAGTAAGGTATAACATTTTTCTTTACTTCCCAAGGGTTCATGGAGATTCGGTAGATCGAAGCCATACTTGGCGCAGACTTTAACAATGATAGGGGTAAAGAAGGATGTCATCGACCAACAGGAAAAAGCAACAATGCCATCGGGTTTGAGCCAGCGATACCAATTGCGGAATGCTGCGGGAATATCACTGAGCAGCACAATAGCAGTAGCACAGAAAATTACATCAAAACTTGTATCCTCGAAAGTAATCGTTTCCGCATCCGCTTCTATCAGTTCCAGATTTTGTAACCCAGCTGCAACAATCTTACGCCTTGCTTGTGCCAGCATTCCTGGAGCAATATCTACACCGATGACTTTGCCTTGAGTACCGATGATTTCAGCAGCCGCGATCGCGATAATTCCAGTTCCTGTAGCAATGTCTAAAATCTGTTGTCCAGGTTTCAGCTCTACCAATTCTACCAGAGGAAGGGCACGACGAAAGGTAAAATCATTGTCATAGCTAGTCCTCGCATCGTAGCATGACCTGATTTGCTGTTTGTATTCGTTGAGATTGGTTGGTTGGGACATCTTCTAAAAGATAGCAAAAGGCAGAGGGCAGAAGGCAGAAGGCAGAAGGGAAAAGATTGACAGGTAAAGGTTTGCTGCATTTGGCATTGTCTTAATCGCCTTGAAAACTGCTATATTTATGATTTCCCCGACTTCTTCTTCCGGTTTGTCGAGTGTTAATCACTTGCTTCAACCAAGAAGTCGGGGAGCTGGGTTGCTGCACACCCTACACCTTACACCCCACACCCAGTAAAGCTTTTAATCCTCGTAAATGCGACATTCCGGTGCATCTGGATTATCGGTGCAGTATTGTGTCATCGAAGAGGATTGCTCCTGTTTTGCTGAGCGTTGATGTGCAGCTTCTGCTTGAAGTTCCTCCACTGCATCCCAAGCCGCAGCACATTCTGGAGAAGTTGCACCTTTGGCTTCACAAATCGCTCTGGCTTCTTCACGAGCCGCTTCCACTTCATCTTCTAGGTAAATTCTTTTCGGTTTTTCTACGAAGTCGCTCTTTTTAAGGATATCACTGACGGAGATAATACCTAACAACTTGCCTTCAATCACGGGAGCTCGACGAATACGAGTATTAGCAAACAAACGTGCTGCATACTCTACACCTAAGTCTGGATTTACGACAATACAAGGTTTGGTCATAATTTCATAGACTCGCATCTGCTTAGGGTCATGTCCATAAGCAGCCACCTTGTAAACAATATCAGTTTCGGAAACAATACCGTAGGGGTCATGATCACTGCGGCGCTCGACAATCAAAGCCCGTAGATTCTTCTCTTTCATCAGTTCTACTGCTTCGGCAACCGTTGCTGAACCACGGATGGTAACGACATCCTTGGTCATAATATCTTTAGCTTTCATCATGGCTATTGTCTCCTTGGAATACTCTGGCTAATGGCTAATTGCTAATGGCTAATTGCTAATGGCTAATTGCTAATTGCTAATTGCTAATTGCTAATTGCTAATTGCTAATTGCTCTCGAGAAACAAGGCAACAGGCAACGGGCAACGGGCAACAGGGAAAGATATTGTTTCTCTTATTCAATTGGGGGCGCAAGGCGCTCCTG
>JAAHHL010000012.1 GCA_010672185.1 Caldora sp. SIO3E6
GGCAGGAGGCAGGAGGCAGGAGGCAGAAGGCAGGAGGCAGGAGGCAGGAGGCAGGAGGCAGGAGGCAGGAGGCAGGAGGCAGGAGGCAGAAGGCAGGAGGCAGGAGGCAGGAGGCAGTCCCGATGAAAAAAATTTCACCACTATGCATGAAAATCCTTCTCTCCGTGTCTCCGCGTCTCCGTGTCTCCGCGTCTCCGCGTCCCCGCTTCTCCGCGTCTCCGCGTCCCCGCTTCTCCGCGTCCCCGCGTCTCCGCGTCTCCGCGTCTCTTTTCAGATTAGGAGGAACTGTGCTGCGCTAGTTATATTACCCCAGACTCTACCTGTTACTATAAGAAATAGAGCTTCATATTTCTTAATCATGGCCAGAGACTTACGGGAATTTCTGAAACTACTGGAGCAAAGAGGGCAATTAAAGAGGATTACAGCTTTAGTTGACTCAGATTTGGAAATTGCGGAAATTTCCAACCGAATGCTCCAACGGGGTGGTCCAGGGTTACTATTTGAAAATGTGAAAGGTTCATCCTTTCCTGTAGCGGTAAACCTGTTGGGGACAGAGGAACGGGTTTGCTGGGCAATGAATATGGAACATCCCCAGGAGTTGGAAGCTTTGGGAAAGAAATTGGGGATGCTGCAACAACCGAAGCCACCAAAGAAGATTTCCCAAGCAGTAGAGTTTGGCAAAGTATTGTTTGACGTGGTGAAGGCTAAGCCAGGAAAGGACTTTTTCCCTGCCTGTCAGCAAGTAGTACTGAAGGAAGATGCTCTAGATTTGCATCAACTACCCTTGATTCGTCCCTATCCAGGAGATGCAGGGAAGATTATTACCCTAGGTTTGGTAATTACCAAGGATTGTGAGACGGGGACTCCGAATGTAGGTGTATATCGGCTGCAACTACAATCAAAAAATACCATGACAGTCCATTGGCTATCAGTTAGGGGGGGAGCAAGACATCTGCGGAAAGCCGCACAGAATGGGAAGAAGTTGGAAATTGCGATCGCTCTTGGTGTAGATCCGCTGATTATCCTAGCAGCTGCGACTCCGATTCCAGTAGACTTATCAGAATGGTTATTTGCTGGACTTTACGGCGGTTCGGGGGTCAAGCTGGCGAAGTGTAAGACTTTAAATTTAGAAGTGCCAGCGGAATCGGAAATTGTCCTAGAAGGTACGATTACCCCAGGAGAAATGTTGCCCGATGGACCTTTTGGAGATCACATGGGTTACTACGGTGGAGTGGAAGATTCGCCACTGATTCGCTTCCACTGCATGACGCACCGGAAAGAGCCAATTTATCTGACTACCTTTAGTGGGCGTCCACCGAAAGAAGAAGCAATGATGGCGATCGCACTTAATCGTATTTATACCCCGATTCTACGGCAACAAGTCTCGGAAATTGTTGACTTTTTCTTACCAATGGAAGCCCTTAGTTACAAAGCGGCAATTATTTCCATTGATAAAGCCTATCCTGGACAAGCACGAAGAGCCGCCTTAGCTTTTTGGAGTGCTCTACCCCAATTCACCTACACCAAGTTTGTTATTGTGGTGGATAAAGCAATTAATATTCGCGACCCTCGTCAAGTCGTATGGGCAATTAGTTCCAAAGTTGACCCCTCACGGGATGTCTTTATTCTGCCCCAGACACCGTTTGATAGTTTAGACTTTGCCAGTGAGAAAATTGGTTTAGGTGGACGTATGGGTATTGATGCTACTACCAAGATTCCTCCAGAAACTGAGCACGAATGGGGGGAAACCTTAGAATCTGACCCCGATGTAGCCGCAATGGTGGAACGACGTTGGGCAGAATATGGTTTAGCTGATTTAGAGTTAGGAGAAGTAAACCCCAATTTGTTTGGCTACGATATGTAACCCAAGTTGCTAGTACCGCTACGCGGAATTCAAAATTCAAAATGCTTATAGAGTAAGGATTATACCGATTTCAAACTGGTGGGTTATTTTTGCCGCGCTGCCCTAGTTACAGCACTTAACAAGGAAAAAGCTTATAAATGATACAGAATTATAAAGGCAAAATACCCCTTGTAGAATATCCTTGGCATAAGCATATCGACCGTTTAGTTGGTTGGGCGGTACTGCATCATTCTGAATATTCAAAAGCTTTTTGTTACGATCTTGCCATGTCCCTTGCTTTTATTGATGCAACATCAGGACTTGAAGACTATATTGAAATATGTCGCAATTGCCCAGACTCTTTTAATGCTCATGTCGGTTTTATAAATATGTGTTCTCCATGTTATGAGTATACGGATAAGTGGGTTTATCAAAAGGCTGCAAAACCTCAATCTGGTACTTTGGGTAAGTTAAGCAGTGAGATAATATTAAGATTCATTAGCATGATTTTTCCAAAGTTTGAATCTGTACTTTCTATTGGGGGAACAGAGACAGCTGATGCCATAAATATATTAAGCTAAATAAATTAAAATGGGTTGTTGATTATATAATTACGTTGTCTGAACCTGTGTTAAGAGATTTGACGAATGAGTAGTCCGAATCACGTAACAAGAAAATATGATGGGATTGTTCTTGAACGAATAAGGAATCTACCACCAGGAGGTAAAATGGGTGATCTTCCATCTCATCTTCAGCATAAGAGTTTTGTTCGCACAGGTAATAAGAAAACAGGTGGTCCGAATATGAGGCTTGTGCGATTAGAGATGGATAAACCGTCTTTAACAGTCACAGCTTATATTTTTAATAAATTTGTTCATCCAGTTGAGGATAGATATATAACCCCTAGAGAAGCGGCTTGTTTACAAGATTTTCCTGTTGATTTCGAGTTCAAGGGAAATCTTGGCCAGATCCAAAAGCAAATAGGCAATGCTGTTCCTGTTAAAATGGCTGAGGCTATAGGAAGAGAAGTAAGAAGATATTTTAAGCTATTAAATAAATCAGGAGAAAAGAAAATATTTTCTTATTTTACAGGTGCAGGTGGGTTAGATATAGGCTTTGAAAAAGCAAGTAGCAGTGATGTTCAATTCAAAACAGTTTTTTCCACTGATATTGAGGATTATATAGGTCAAACTATTGATTTTAATAGACCTGAGTGGAACTTTCACCTTTCTGATATAAGAGACCTATCTCCTCAAGAGGCTAGAAAATTTGCTGATTGTGAGCCAGATATCATCATAGGGGGGCCACCTTGTCAGCCATTTAGTGTTGCAGGGAAACAGAAAGCAACATTGAATCCTCTTGGAAATTTATACAGAGACTATATAAAACATATAGCTGCACTAAAGCCTGAAATTGTGATTATGGAAAATGTTTATGGCTTAGCCCAAGTAAAATCTGCTAATGTAATATCAAATATTTATAATGCATTTGAGGGTATAGGCTACGATCTCATTCATAGAGAGCTTCTATCTGCTGATTATGGAACACCTCAAAAGCGCCGTCGATTATTTTTTGTAGCAGCTAAAAATCTTCATTATTTTCAATTTCCTGCACCGACACATACAGAGAATAACAACCTTTTGGGGTTGCCTTGTTATGTAGGAGCAGGAGAAAGTTTCCAAGCATTAGGCGAACCAGTCTATAGAGATTAAAGGACACTATTGCTAAAGTCGTAGGTTGGGTAGAGGGATAGCGAAACCCAACACTCGCATTACTAGCATTGGGTTACTCTACGAGAAGGCTTGCACCTAGGTTCCTCAAATCATCCCACAAGAAACTAATGATTTTGCAGTAGACTGATAGCATTAGGGCAGCGCAGCGAAAATAACCCGCCAGTTAAAAAAGATGAAAAAGCTTACTACCTGACGGGGTGACAACTATAGCTACAACCTTTGTCTATCAATAATTACAGCTTCTGAGCAATTGAAAAAAATAGAGACGGCAAAGGCTGATTCGACCTCTAGTCTCAACGATTTTATAGGCTTTGAGGAGGCTTCATGGGTTATAAAAACTCTGCTCCGGAGAAAAACACGCCTATTTTTTACTCTATCGGTACTCGTAAAAGCCTTGGTATACAGGAGGTTCAGCTATTATTGTCACCCCGTCAGTAATGAATGCTACAACCATTGGTTAGGCTATAGGGAGGTAAGTACAATTTGCCCTATTTCTTACTTGTTTTCGAGCTTACTTTCCCTAACCAAAGGATGATGCCAGCAACGGAAACCGCCACCTTGCCAGTGGATAGCATTGATTGGTGTAGTCAGAACCTCAATACCTTCGTTACTGAGTTCTTGTGCCAATTTTGGCATGTCCTCGCCGACAATCATTGTTTTCTCATCCAACACCAGTCCATTGCAGCCTAACTTCTCTTCGGCATCTTGGGCGGAAACCTCAATCAGCTTCCAATCTTTGAGGAAGTCAGGAATGCCGTTAACAAAAGCCTCCTTACAAATGACGGCTAACCCAGGGCGCGGCAGAGCAAGTACGCATAGGTTTGCATAACGGTGTTATTCATTTGTGCCAAAAAAGCTTCTTCCGATGGAATGTGCTTTTCGACCTGATGAACAATGATCCCTCGATCCTTGAGTATTTTGATAATCCCGTTGACTTGTTCAACGAATTGCTTATTCAATTCCGGCGCACATTCTTCAAGCTTCTTGCCCGCGTTTTCCTCAATAAACTTTATTGATGATTTGGGAAGAAATTTTTTGGGAGCTTCTGCAAGTTTAGTTGGTAGGCGCACATTGGGAACACCTACCACCACTTCTTTGAGCGCTCCCCACTCGTGATGAACTATTACTGGTTTTTTATCGGTCACAGTTCATTCCTCCTTGGTAAGCTTAGATGCATTTACCTTACATGTTGTGGAAGGGCGAGATGCAGATTCCACAACAAATTGATGATTGCAGTTGATGTAAAGTTAGATGGATTTTAGCTTAACTACACAACCGACTATCCAGGAAAAACATAGCATTAAACAAACTCTGAAATTGATTAGCATTGCGATCGCGCTGATTTAAAGTTAGGGGAAGTAAACCCCAATCTATTTAGTTACGATATGTAGGGGCGCACCGACGTGCGCCCGAAATTGCACCGACGTGCGCCCGAAATTGCACCGACGTGCGCCCGAAATTGCACCGACGTGCGCCCGAAATTGCACCAATCTGCTAAGAATATTCCCTATACACAATTTTAAATCTATGACTCAAGTTTCCATGCCTACCCTAATTGCCGGAGCACGCTCAGGTAAGCTAGTGAGCTTTCCGACAGATACTGTACCAGCATTAGCAGTACAACCTAACCAGTCAGAGTTAATCTTTACTGCCAAACAGCGCTCACCAAAGAAACCATTGATTTTGATGGGGGCATCCCTCCAGTCTCTTTTGCCCTTTGTCAGTGGTACTCCACAAGAGTTGGAGATTTGGCAACAAGTTGCCCAACAGTACTGGCCAGGAGCGCTTACACTGGTATTACCTGCCTCAACTAATGTTCCCGTAGCAATGAACCCAACAGATCCCACCACCATTGGGGTACGAGTGCCTAATTCTAAGATTGCGATCGCAATTTTGTCTCAGACTGGTCCCTTGGCAACTACTAGTGCCAACTATTCCGGTGAGCCTTCTTTGCAAACTATGGCAGAAGTGGAAAAAGTCTTTCCTCAAGTTTTGACGCTTCAACCAACTGAGGTAGCACAAGTCGAACCGATAACTACTGGTATTCCCTCTACCGTTATCCAATGGACTGGTAACAGCTGGAATATCTTACGGCAGGGAAGTGTCCAACTCAATGTATAGCGTTTCTCATTTATTATAATTGCCCTGATAACTGTCATAATAAATCAAAGATTCTTGAGATTTACGCTTTTCCCAGTTGGCAAGTTCGAGCTGGGGACGCTCTGTGAATTCTTTGACATAACCAAGGCATAAATAAGCAACTAATTCATTCTCTACAGGAGCATTGAGAATCTGTTTAACCTGCTCTTCATCTAAAATACTCACCCAACAAACTCCAATATTCTCAGCCCGAGCCATTAACCAAAGATTCTCAACCGCAAGACAAACACTGTAAGGTCCAGATTTCTCCGTACTGGTTTGTCCTAAAATGGGATTGGAGGAGGGTTTGTAAAAAATGGCAAGATTAACGGGAGTATTGGTAATCCCTTCTAACTTAAATTGCTCATATGAAGGTTTAGTCCTGAAGATTTTTTTTGCTTTTTCATTTTCCACATCAAAACAGTCTTTAATTTTTTCCCTGATCGATAAGTCACGAATAATCACAAACTCCCAAGGTTGGGAAAACCCAACTGAAGGTGCTGCTAAGGCTGCGTTAATTAAGCGATTGAGCACCTCTTCAGGAATTTCTTGATTGAGAAAATTTTTACCCAATTCGGTACGACGATGTTGTATAATATCCTCTAAAACTTGACGCTCTTGTTGTTTAAAGTATCTACCTTTCATATATAGCGATTTCAATTGAGTAGTATCTTCCCCAGCTTCCCTGCTACCATCCATAGCAAATATTCAATTACATGAATAATCAACACTCCAAAAAATTACCCCTTTCAGTCATTGTACTAGCAGGAGGACAGAGTTCTCGCTTGGGTCAGGACAAAGCCTTGATTGCTCCCCAAGGGATGCCATTGCTGCAACAGGTGTGTGAGGTGGCTCTGGAGTGTACCGATGAAGTCTCTGTTGTAACTTCTTGGCCAGAACGCTACCAGGATATTTTACCGGATGCTTGCCAGCTCATTCAGGAAGTCCCTTTACCAGGAGAAACCAAACCCCACGGACCCCTGGTAGGATTTGCTCAGGGGATGGCTCAAAACTCGACAGATTGGGTACTATTACTTGCCTGTGATTTGCCTAATTTAAAGGCTGAGGTGTTACAAAGTTGGATAACTCGATTAGCTCAAGTTCAGGAGGAGGCCATTGCTCTGTTACCGCGACAAGCTAAAGGTTGGGAGCCCCTATGCGGCTTTTATCGACGCCAGTGTTTACCTCTACTAACTGAGTTTATCCATCAGGGGGGGCGATCGTTTCAGCAATGGTTAGCACAACATCCAGTAGAAGAGTTGCCAGTCAGTGATCAGCACATGTTGTTTAATTGCAATACTCCAGAGGATTTAGAACTGTTGAAATTTTAGCTTTACCACCTGAACTCCTTACTTTTTTTCGGAGAATCGCCATGACTTTAACGATTGCCAAATGGACAGTAGAAGACTACCATCGTATGATTACAACTGGGATCTTGGAAGAGCGTCAAGTTGAGTTACTTAATGGAGAAATTGTGGAAATGGCTCCTGAAGGAGAATCCCATGCTTACTCTAGCGATGAGGCTGGAGAGTACTTGATCTATTTGTTAGGCGATCGCGCAAAAGTCCGGCAAGGTAAGCCAATTACGCTGCCTGAGAGTAACTCTGAGCCAGAACCAGATATTGCGATTGTTCAACGCCTAGGACGAGATTACCGAAAACATCACCCTTATCCAGAAAATATTTTTTGGTTGATTGAGTATTCAAACTCCAGTTTAAATAAAGATTTACAGATAAAAAGTAAGCTTTATGCAGCGGTAGGAATTAGGGAGTATTGGGTAATCAATTTACAAACTATGCAATTAATTGTGTTTCGAGTACCTACGAAGGAAGGTTATCAGTCAACAGCAACCCTAACTCAAGGTGAAATTTATCCGTTAGCATTTCCCCATATTGCCATTTCGATTGAGCGATTATTATGTGGCTAGTGCAAGAAGGCAGGAGGCAGGAGTCAGTACTGCAAGCAAAAACCGCAGGCTAGGCAGAAGGGAAGGAAGAAAATTGCAAGGTAGAAGGATATGATAAGTGTTTAGCCGGACATGATATGAGGGGACAAGGAAGCAATGCCCAATGCCCAATGCCCAATGCCCAATTCCCAAACAACAAACAACAAACAACAAACAACAATTACCTAGCCGTTCTCACTAACAACCATCCTCCTACCCCTAAACCAAAGGGACAGACGAAGTCAAGCAAGCTTGGGTGGAAGCCTATGGTGCGATTACTGCCTTAATGCTCGAAGGTGCTGAATATACTCCAGAAGAAGTGGCTTTAGAAGAGCCAGCTGAAGATTCCGGCTTAGCTGTGGCACTTCTCGAGCAGAGTTTCGAGCAAGTAAAACCCCAGGCAAACGAATTTGTTAATAGTTTTTACGACAACCTCTTTAGTGACTATCCCGCAGCGAAGCCACTGTTTGAGCACACCAATATGGCAAAGCAGAAGCAAATGTTGCTCGGTGCTTTGGTGATGGTAGTTGAGAATCTGCGTAAACCAGAAGTCCTAAGTGAAGCTCTTCAAGGATTAGGAGCAAAGCACGTTAGTTATGGAGCACTACCGGAACATTATCCTTTAGTTGGGAATTCTCTACTTAAGACTTTTGAGCAGTATTTAGATACTAATTGGACAGAGGAAGTCAAGCAGGCTTGGGTGGAAGCCTATGGTGCGATTACTGCCTTAATGCTCGAAGGGGCGGAATATACTCCAGAAGAAGTGGCTTTAGAAGAGCCAGCGGAAGATTCCGGCTTAGCGGTGACACTTCTCGAGCAGAGTTTCGAGCAAGTAAAACCCCAGGCAAACGAATTTGTTAACAGTTTTTACGACAACCTCTTTAGTGACTATCCCGCAGCCAAGCCACTGTTTGAACACACCGATATGGCAAAGCAGAAGCAAATGTTGCTCGGTGCTTTGGTGATGGTAGTCGAAAACTTGCGTAAACCGGATGTACTTAGCAACAGCCTCAAAGGATTAGGAGCAAAGCACGTTAGTTATGGAGCACTACCGGAACATTATCCTTTAGTGGGAAACTCCCTACTAAAAACTTTCGAGCAGTATTTAGGTACTAATTGGACAGAGGAAGTTAAGCAAGCTTGGGTAGATGCCTATGGTGCGATTACGACTTTGATGCTTGAAGGGGCCGAATATGCTCCTCAAGAGGTGGCGTTAGATTCTCCACCACCTAGTAGCAATACTTCTGGTGAAGCAGCTCAAGCTATGGTAGCAAGTGTTGAATCTCCAGCTCCCAATTGGAATGTTGTCTTTAGCCTTGGAGGATTTGGCATTGCAGGAATCATCCTTATGCTTTTACTGCTTTTACTCTAATACTCTTGCCAGCCAAAAATGATGGATCAATTTTCTCACCGCGTCACCGCGTCACCGCGTCACCGCATCTACCTCAACTGCATCAACTTTAACCGCGTCAACCTCAAAGATGGTTAGTCCTGCGAAAAGAGCTAAAAAACCCAATCCATTCTGGCAACTAAGAACAGCAGTAATTGCCGTTATTGTGCTGTTAGTCGTCTGGTTTATTGCTGCCTTTGCTTTAGATCAACGTTTAGCTTTTTTACCGGGAACTACCTCCCAGGAACATCGGCTCTTTGAAGCTTCCTGTAGTTCCTGCCATGAAGGCTTTAAACCTGTCAGTAATGAAACTTGTATGCGCTGTCACGAAGCAGAAATGGCAAAAGATGCTCATGGAGCCAAGAAATTTGGAGATCCTCGTTGGGCAGAACTTCTCCAAAAAATTGACGTACTTACCTGTACTGCTTGTCATGAGGAGCACGTTCCCATGTTTGGCAGAGGTGTCCACCTTAAACCAGATCTTTGCATGAATTGCCATGAGGGAATTATTAATGGCGATTTAGCTAGTCATAACGGCTTTACTCCAGATGGGTGTTGGACAGCAGGATGCCACAATTTCCATGATCATCGTTCCATTTCTACTGGGTTTTTGCGCAAGAATATGGATCAACCTGACATGCTACCCAAACCTGAGTTACCGACACTCAAGGTGACAACCAAGTTGACAGAACCTCCGAAACCGGATTTAGGCAAGGAATTCTTGGGAGGTAAATCGTGAAGTCAGCACTATGGCTAACTGTAACTTGTCTCTCAATTTTGCTGTTGGCGTTTTATGTAATTTCTCCTTTTACTCCTAATGCCATAGCCGATTCAGTGTCTCAAGAGCAATTGGCAGAAATTGAGCAACTGTGGCAAGGAAGTACCCACGCATTGGCTGATATCAATTGTTCCAGTTGTCACCAAAATCAAGAAAGTAAAGCTTTAATTGTCAAACCAACTCAAGAAAGTTGTGTGAGCTGTCATGAAGCTGAAGTAGAAACATTCCTGTTGGGAAAACATGGCATTCGCTTGAACGAAAAGCTATCTCCCTTGACCCCAGCTATGGCAAATATTCCCATGAAAGAATCTGCCTTAGACAAGCAGATGAATTGTAATACTTGCCATGATGTTCACTCTGTCAATACTGTAGTAGCTGCGGTTGACTCTTGTTTGAGTTGTCATAACGATCCTCATTCCCTTAATTATGAGAAATCCCAACATAGCAAACTGTTTTTAGCTGAGGGTAAATTACCTAGACCCTCGGTAGAGTCAGTTACCTGTGCCACTTGCCATTTACCTCGTGAAGAAAGGAATGAAAAAGTGTTTGTTAATCATAACAATACTTATACCCTACTGCCCCGCGATCGCATGGTCAAAGAAGTTTGTATGAATTGTCACGGAATGGAATATTCTTATAACAGTATATTTGATGATGAGTTAGTCGAAACTAACTTTGACCGCCTGCCGAAGCTGCATCTAGAAACCATAAAACTAGTGCGGCAATTTGAGAAAAGAAGAGAAAAACAAGAAGCTCAAGATTAAGCAGAATCCGAGGAATTTACAGGTGTAAGAAAAATAAATCAGATTCTCTTCCCTTCTTCCGCCTGTCTTCTGCCTCGGAGTCTTTTTTAGAGTAACTTGAAAACTTTTCCCATCAACAATCACTGAGGAGTTCACGATACTATCCATGTCCTATTTATTGCGTCAAATCAAAGCCAAAACCCTTGCCCTAATATCTTTAGCCGCAATTATTTGTGTTACTGCCATTGCCTGTGGTGGTGGAGCCTCATCGGATCAAGCTGTGGGCATTCCCCCAGAAGTAGTTGCTGATTACGTCCATACTACTCTCGCAGCAGATCGTACAGCATATACTAAGCACGTAGTTAACCGAGCCAAAACACTAGAGGGCAAGGAAAAAGACAAAGGAGTGCTCGAAATTGAAGCCACGGAAGGTTGGGAAAATACTGATGGTATTCCCCTACCAGCGCAAATGTTCCGCCTAGGTTCAGAAATCGCTACTGACTATGCTGCTGATGCAGGACTATCCTTTTCTTACAACTTAATTTCTACCTGGAATCTTAATGATAGCCAGGCACCGAAAAATGAGTTTGAAAAGAAAGCGATGGAAGCTGTAATTGAGACGGGTGAACCCTACAAGGATTATCAAGAAGTAGGAGACAAAACTTATTTTTCTGCTCTCTATCCTGATATAGCTGTTGCTGAAGCTTGTGTCACTTGCCATAACACCCATCCTATTCATTTAGAGCGTTATCCTGACAAGGTATTCGAGATGGGTGACGTGATGGGAGGAGTGATGATTAATTTACCAATTGAGAAGACTTAATTGGTTGGTTGTTGGTTGTTGGTTGTTTGTTGTTTGTCATTGGTCATTAGTCATTGGTCATTTGTCGTTTGATTGGGAATGGGTAATAGGGAATAGAGAATGGGTAATTGGAAATTTATGTTCGGCTAATTTGTCACATTTAACCAAAGACAGCTGTTTATTCCCGATTCCCGATTCCCAATTCCCAATTCCCAATTCCCCATCCTCAATTATATGAAAATCAAATTTTCAACCTTAATTATATTGACGTTTGTCACTGTTGCTTTGTTAACTCCTTTCGTTTTCAGTCCTTGGTATCTACCACTACTGAGGGAAAGCAATTTTGACTTACACTTAGCCCTTCAAGGAGAGTTATATAAGCAGATTACTGGCTACATTTCCTTATTCTTTGTTCTTTTGGAAATGATTCTGGTAGCGAGGAAGCGGGGTAAAGGCTGGAAAATCAAAGTCAAGATACCGGGTTCTCTGCTATTTTGGCGCAGTTTACATATTTTTGTGGGCATTGCTTTGTTGGCAACAACCTTGATTCATACAGTGGGTAGCCAAGGCTTAAATTTCAATTCTATCTTCCTCTGGGTGTTTTTTGGGGTTGTTTTATCAGCTTTAGTGGGTTCTGTAGCGGAAGTAGGTATCTTGGAATCTCCCCAAAGAGTTTTTAGTTTGGCTGGGATGAAAGCCGATGGTTTAAGCCAGAAAAATTTAATTCCTAAGGGGGTACTAATTCGGAACCTACGTCTCATTTGGTTGAATACTCATATCTTTTTGGTGAGTGCCTTTTTCGTTATGCTAATTATTCATATTATAATTGCTTACTATTATCAATAGTAGATGGCTAATGGCTAATGGCTAATTGCTAATTGCTAATGGCTAATGGCTAATTGCTAATTGCTAATTGCTCTCGAGAAACACGAGGCAGGAGGCAGGAGGCAGGAGGCAGGAGGTGAGGAAGGAGGAAGGAGGTAGAAGGTAGGTAGGAAATAGTGTTTCTCCTATTCAATTGGGGGTGCGAAGCGCTCCTCAGGAGCTCTTGAGAAACTAAAAATGACAACAAGATGCCTGAGTTGCTTGATATGACTAGTTTCTAACCTTATTTTTAGGCAAGAAAAACTCTTGTTCCTCCTGCCTCCTGCCTCCTGCCTCCTGCCTCCTGCCTTCTAATGCTCATTAATCATTATTAGGTGTACCACACCAATAGGGAAAAATAGAGGAACCACAAAGTCACAAAGTTCACAAAGTAAGATGGGTGAGGTGAAATTGTATGGGGCAGCAGACTAGTGAAATAATGATTCTTGATGAGGGGCAAGCTCCGCCAGGGGGAATAACTACGCCACCAAGACAAGAGAAGTGGTATGATACCTTTAGTTATATTGGTAATCCTGAACGATTTTGTGCTCAAAATTTAGCTAAGTATGGGCCAATTTTTAGCACTGGTGTTTTTGGAGGTAAAACTATCTTTGTTGGTGCTTCTCAGGCAAATCAAATGGTCTTTAATGGAGACTCAAAATATACCGAAATTGCCTTGCCAGACACCACTATGGAAATGTTTGGCGAGTACAGTCTGTTTCAACGTCCTGAGCTCCACAGAGAACGTAAAAGTGCCTTAAAACCTGGACTGACTGGTGAGATTTTGGCAGGATACTTACCTCGGATTAATCAAACAATTAAAGATGGTCTGAGTCAATGGACTGATGCGGTTAAAATATCCCTCTCCCCAGCAGTAGAAAAAATTTGTTTTGAGGTACTTGTTCCTCTGTTGTTAGGAGTTAACCTAGATGATACTAATCCCCAAAGTTTTGAGGGATTGCCAGTATCAAGCTCTAATCAACTCAAATCTCTTTACAAGACTTACTTTGATGGTTTCTATGGCTTGTCAAAATGGAAATCTCCTTTAACTGCTTATGGTAGAGGAGTGAAGGCAAGAGCCCAGTTGCTGGAGTTTATGGGAGCAGTTATTCAGCGCCGACGATTATCCCAGGAAGAGATTAATCCTAAAGCTGATTTCCTTTCCATGATGTTGGTGAGTCAGCAGCAAAATCCCGACGGAGTTTTCAGTGATACTCTGATGGAAAACCAATGTTTGTTGCAATTATGGGCTTCCCACTACGAAGTTTCAGCATTAGTATCTTCCTTAATCTATCAGCTAGGAAAATTTCCCCAGATATTGGATAAACTAAGGTCTGAGCAGGCAAAGGTAGTGGGTGAGGTAGGTAATTCTTATACCTTTTCCTCAGAGGAGTTGAAGCAAATGGTCTTTTTAGAGGCTGTTATCAAAGAGACTCTGCGCACCAATCCTCCTAGCTCAACAGCTAGTCGTCGTCTGACTAAATCCGTAGTTCTCGATGGAGTACTTTATGCTAAAGGCTGTACTATTATCGCTGAACCGCGATTAGCTCATATTATGCCAGAACATTTTCAGCAACCAGAGCAGTTTGAGCCAGCGCGTTTTCTACCTCCTCGGAATGAGGGCAGAATGTATGAATTTATTCCTTTTGGAGGTGGTGTACATGCTTGCTTAGGTGTGCAGATGGCGATGGTAATTACGAAGATATTTGCTAATCATGTAATCTCTTTGTTTGACTGGCAACTGACGGGTGAAGCTTCTTTTGTGCAGTTTCCTCTGAAGAAAATCAAGAATAATTACCAAATTAGTTTGCAGAAAATTTAAGGCAGAAGGCAGGAGGCAGGAGGCAGGAGGCAGGAGGCAGGAGGCAGGAGGCAGGGGGTGAGAGAAAAAAAGGGTGGGGAGCGGAGGTGCGGAGGTGCGGAGGTGCGGAGGTGCGGAGGTGCGGAGGTGCGGAGGTGCG
>JAAHHL010000120.1 GCA_010672185.1 Caldora sp. SIO3E6
CGTTTTGAGCAAACCGTGAAATCTTGCTCTGGGACGTTTCATGAAACGTCTCTACAATGTGGGCATAGCGGGTATATCGATACCGGATTTGGTATCAAATCTTATCACTGTTGCCTGTTGCCTACCTTCACAAGTTAGTTTTCGACAGGAGTGCAAGATCTAAATCCTACAAATCAATTTTTCCCAGCAACCAATCAATGTTGGGAATTTTAGGTAGTTCACTCCCATCATCTTCGCCGATTTCTGCTTGGATGCGCTGCTGTAATGAATATGAAACATATTAATATCTTCAAAATTGACATTTTCTGTTGCAGGCTTGCGTCAACGCATACAACGAACAGGAGATAAAACTTGTCCGAGTAGAGTGGGAGGAGTAGAAAAATTTTGAAACTCTTAAATCAGACTGTTGTGGTGAGGAGGTGGAGGAATAGCTTGTATGTGCACACCTTTTCCATTGTCAATAATGTTAGCAAAAAATAGTTGCGATTGCAACAATAAGGGAACAATAGCGGAACCCGACAGGACAGGCGCGTGTTGGGTTTCGTACCTGATGCTATATCGGGTTAAACTGGGGAAGATGGAATACCCCAGTTTTATTGAAGATGGCACGATCTCGATACAGCCAACAGATGCAGGAAATAATCTGTGAAGCGATCGCTTACCAAACTAATGGTTCCATTTAATAGTAAGCGATGGTCATCAATAATGAGAATTTTGAGTTTTTGAATATTCATAGTGAAAACAAGGCAGAGGGCAGTACTGCAAGCAGAAGCCGCAGGCTAGGGAAGGAGAAAGGTTGCAAGGTAGAAAGGAAATCTCAACTTGATACAGCAGTTTGCTCTGCTATGCGGTACATTTTTATCCCCCTAAATCCCCCTTAGAAAGGGGGACTTTTATCTATCTACTGTACTTCGTTAGAGCGCAAAGCGCTGTATTACTCAGTTTAGCGATGTCAAGCTAATTTGATGCCCATGAGACAGTTGAGGGCACAGAATGTGGATTCTTATCATTAATTCAAAGATTTTTTTGAATTTAGTTACTGATAAGCATTTATCTTCAGGGGGAGTAATCAGCCAAAAAGCTTGAAATATCTGGCTTTGAGCTTATCTTTAACTCTAATAGCCCCAAATAAATTATTTTTTAATGAGATAGAGTCTCATTACTGATACAATGCCTTATGAGAATCTATGGCAATAAATTTCTGCTACCCATTGCAGAGTGACATTTCTGACTAGTGAGGAGATCCATGAAAACTACTAGATGCCTGTTTCTAGCTGGCGGTGCGGCAGTCGCAGCCACGGCATTAGTTCCTTTGAGTACACCTATCTGAGCCACAGCTCAGACAGGTGTACTCAATCTTTGCTCACTTCTAGAGTAATGTTCCCATTGAGCATTCTGTGATAGGAACCGGATCAGATATCAGTAATGCTTTGAGTTTTTTTCAATCCATTAGGTGTGAGGATTATTAAGATGTCAACAATTTTCTGGAATACATTAAAAGTCACTTCCACACTTCTGGGAGTATCTTTATTAGTTGCCAGCAGTACTTCTGCTACAGAAGCTGTACTGGAAGAAGAAGCAACTACTTCCATCAGCGAGGCTACCGAAACCCAAGCAAGCACCAGTTTCGATTTGGCAGAAAATAGCCTTTTAGCTCAGCAACTGCCAGCTTCAGACAATACCAATCAAGTTTTAGACCAGATCGAGTCCTACAGTGAAGGACTCAACGACGAGGGGATTGAAAGTCAATCTCAGCTCACCAGCATCACCGAGCTTACCGACGTTTCCCCAGGAGACTGGGCTTACGATGCTCTAAGGGAACTAGTAGAAGATTATAAGTGTATCGTCGGATATCCCGATCGCACTTTCCGGGGTAATCGTCCTACTAGTCGTTACGAGTTTGCTGCGGGTTTAAGAGCTTGTTTAGACCGGATTCAGGAGCTTATTGCCGCTGGTGGTGTGGTTACTGAAGAGGACTTGGAAAGACTCAGAGCCTTGATCCAAGAGTTTGATGCTGAATTGGCAGTATTGGGAACCAGGGTCGATAACCTGGATGCACGGGTAGCATTTTTGGAAGACCATCAGTTTTCCACTACTACTAAGCTTAAAGGTGAAGTAATCTTTGCGATCGCAGATGTTTTTGGTGACACCCAGGCTGTTGCTAGTCCTGGCACACCAAGCAATGATTTGGAAGCCAACACCATTTTCGCTAACCGGGCACGCCTTAACTTTGAGACTAGCTTTACGGGAAGAGATAAACTCAGAACCCGTTTGCAAGCCAGGAACATTAGCTCATTTGGGAGCAGCGTTACTGGCACCAATATGTCTCGCTTGTCCTTTGATGGCACTAATGATAACAGCGTTGATATTGGTGAGCTTTGGTATCGTTTCCCCGTCAGCGAAAATCTCACCTTCCAAGTTGACGCCACTAACGGTGATTTGAACGATACCCTGATTAATGTGGTTAACCCTTTGTTTAAAAGCAGTGGTAGTGGTGCAGTTTCCCGATTTGGACGCTTCAACCCCATCTACCGCACAGGCAGTGGTGCTGGTTTAGGAGTCAATTACAGCTTAGGAAAATTCGCAGAAATCTCTGGGGCTTACTTCGCAGACAATGCCAGTGATCCTAGCCAGCGCAATGGACTCTTCAACGGTAGTTATGTGGCTATGGGTCAGCTAACCCTCAAGCCTTCTGACTTCTTTACTGTAGCTGCCACCTATGCTAACTCTTACTATATAGGAGGTGATGTTAACGTTACTGGTAGCACCGGTAGCGGCTTTGCTAGACGACCCTTTGATAATTTCGCGACTTCTGCCAATTCTTACGGTGCTGAGGCTAATCTCCGATTTGGCAATATCTCCCTTGGCGGTTGGGTAGGTTACCAAAACGCTATCCTCGAAGATCCATCCGCCGCTGCTTTTGCCGCATTAGGAGCACCACGAGGAACTGACAGGGATATTTGGAACTGGGCAGTTAACTTAGGGATTACAGATGTAGGCAGCAAAGGCAGTAAGCTAGGTTTCATCTTTGGTATGCCACCTCGCACTCGTGGTAGTGAGTTAGCTGCTGGTGCTCGCCGAGATTTTGATACTTCCTACCACCTGGAAGGCTTATACCGCTTTAAGGTGAATAAGAATATTGCCATTACTCCTGGTGTGATTGTCATTCTCAATCCAGAACACAATGACAATAATGACACTATTTTTGTAGGAACTATCCGCACCGTTTTTAGTTTCTAACCCCTTTGTCTATCTGGAGTTTAGGCATTCTAAACTTCAGAGAATTAGACCATCACGTTTTGGGTTAAATAAAATTAGAATTTAGTACATTTGATTGAGGGTGCACGTCGGTGCATCCTTACTTTTTACGATCGCTTATCTTATCTGTGCCATAATCTTCTACCGGTGTAATTTCTATAGGTTCATTTGAGTGATATAGCTCACATGTCATGCTGATTAAAATCACGTTTTTGGGAATAAATAAACACAAATAAAATCACAATTTTACTTGCATATAGCGATCCCTCCTGT
Organism: Caldora sp. SIO3E6; assembly: GCA_010672185.1. Taxonomy (GTDB): domain Bacteria; phylum Cyanobacteriota; class Cyanobacteriia; order Cyanobacteriales; family Coleofasciculaceae; genus Caldora. The sequence goes on from JAAHHL010000120.1 coordinate 3,532, forward strand.
TAAAAGATACTTAGAATCAATGAGGAAGGGACTCCAATCTTGACAAGTTATTAAGCTGTACCGCATTACAGTGGTAACCGCTGTACAATTTAATTACCTACCAGATAAGTTATTAGAACTGAAACATAAGGATGTAATTAAAATGTATCAACTTAAATTGGCAGATACCATTATTCCTGTTTCTGAGAAACCACAACAATTAGTAACAAAGTTATCTGTTATCAATGGGGAAAAGCCAAACAAAAAGGGTAAGCTTGCTAGTCGGTGGGTTCGGGATGAAAACTCCAAACTATATTGTCAATGGTTTATTGAATAAAGAAAGCCTTATAGCACTACGTACTAGGCAACAATCTCTCGAATGAAACCAAAAGAGAAAGCTAACAGTAGAGAGTTGGTGTTGGGTTGTGCTTTGGCTAAACCAGCTGAACTTAAGTTGACATTGCTGCAACTCCTACTAGCGGCAAACTTGTGATGGCTGCGAATGCAAAGTAAGAATCAAACAATGTTCCTCGTTGGCTCATTGGGTAACTACAAATAACTAGGGCTTGCTGAATCAGGCTAGGAACTACGCCGGATAATGTTAATTGTCAATTGTTATAATCATCATCCATCTCCTCAACGCAAAGAGCATCCGCTTCTTGTTTGCGCAGGCTAAATCTGAAACCCTGCACCTCGATTTCTATCAGATTAAAGGGTGTGGGGGCGTGACTGACGATGGTAAATTCTGTTCCGGGTGTCAACCCCATCAATAACAGTCTCCCCTTATAACCCAAATAGGCTTTCTCGTAACCCACCACGCAAGCTCTAGTCCCTACTGGCATATCTCGCAGATAGGTATTGCTATTAGTTATCATTTGTGCTTTTTTCCTCTTGATGAATACAAGATTAGCTGTTAGCAGTATTTCTCAACTATTGAGGGACATGAGAAAGAGCAGGGAAAGTAGAACCAAGCTAGCATCACTCTTCCTTATCTTCCCCTGCGGCTTGGTAGTAGAGCATTATAACTCTATATGCAATCCAAGACCATAGGTAGGGCATTGTTCTTCAATCCCAATACCCTGCTTTATCTACTTTAAGCAACTAAAAAGTTGTTTAAAACTTTTCTCATCTATTTAGTGATATCATAATTAACTGAGAATAAATATCATCTTTAAGACAAATTTATATTTCGAGCTTTTGCACAGGTGTAGCGCTGCGACTCGAAGCAAAGTGAGTCAATACTAATCGGTTAAGAGTTGATCCCCCCAACCCCCCTTAGCAAGCTATCCATTGCGCAAAAGTCGCTGAAACGCTGATTCTCCTGTTCGGGTCGATCTTTCAAACGCTTGCTATAAAAGGATTCTTATCTTGAGAAACCCAAACTGCAACCGGAAATGAGAACGACTGGTATATAAGGATTACACCGACTTGTGCCTAACGGATAGCTTAGCAAGGGGGGCTCTCGTTCCCCCCTTGCTAAGGGGGGTTAGGGGGGATCTCCAGGTGCTAACCGAGCATTATTGCTAGGGTGAACGAAATTTTGGGTGGGATTTCTTGAGCTTTGTATCCAAAAATTATCAGTTCTCTCTTCTTCCTCCGCTCCTCCGCTCCTCCGCTCCCCACCCTTTTTTTCGCTCACCCGTATTGCTAAGGGGGGTTAGGGGGGATCTCCAGGCACTAACCGAGCAGTATTGCAAAGTGAGTAAGAGGACTTGGTTACAGGACAATAACCCAGGACAATAGTGCGATCGCAGATCTCGATTTTAGTACAAAGGACATTGGACAAAGGACTAATGACCAAGCAAACGCTATTCTAAGGAAAAGAAAAGGCGAACAAACCCCACCGTGAAGACTGACTCTTTGTTTTACCGCATCTTCCACAGTATCCCAGGGCTGTTTTTTGAGCTCATTGGACAACCATCACGCCAAGGGTATCAGTTTAAATCCATAGAGGTTAAACAAACAGCCTTTCGTATTGATGGGGTATTCCTCCCCCCAGAAGATGACCCCGACTCTACCGTATTTTTTGTCGAAGTTCAATTCCAAGAGGATGAACTCATTTACCATCGCTTGTTTGCAGAGCTATTTGTGTTTCTGCAACAGAACCCCCAGTATACCAATTGGCAGGCTGTGGTGATTTTTCCGAGTAGATCCCTGGAACCGGAGGATGTGAAACCGTATCGCTTGTTATTAGAAAGTGCTCAAGTCCAGCGTTTTTATCTCAATGAGCTCGAACAGATGCAACCGTTTTCAGTAGCAATAGGACTAATGCAACTAATTGTCGCATCCAAGAAACGAACCCCAGTCCGAGCCAAACAACTGTTGGAACAGATAGAGCAGCAATCTTTGCCATTTCCCAAAGCAATTATCATAGAATTGCTTGAGACTACAATGGTATATAAGTTTCCTTTATTGAGCCGTCAGGAGATTGCACAAATGTTAGGACTAGCTGAAAGCGTCAAGCACACAAGAGTTTATCAAGAAGGTCTCGAAATTGGTTTAGAACAGGGCTTAGAACAAGGACTGGGACGAGAGCAGACATTGGTGTTAAAGCTGTTGAGCCGAAAAGTGGGTAAGCTGTCTCCAAAATTGGAGTCACAAATCAAGGCATTACCTTTGGAGCCTTTAGAGGAATTGGCTGAGGCACTGTTAGATTTCTCCACCCTGGATGATTTGAGGACTTGGTTACAGGACAATAACCCAGGACAATAGTGCGATACTATTTCCTTTGCAGTACAAAAGACAAATAACAAAGGACAAATAACCAATAACTAATCCATAAAGTACTGCTGACACAACTGACGGAAATCATCCCCCCGATGCTCAAAACTTTGATATTGATCGAAGCTGGCACAGGCAGGGGAAAGGAGGACTATGTTAGCATGGTACTGCTGAGCGAGTTCTGCTGCCCTAGGTACGGCTCTTGCCATAGTCTCGACGATTTCGTAACGCTCGTAGTTAATCTCCTGCAAGCGTTGGGCAAAGGTAGGAGCAGCTTCGCCGATAAGTAAAACAGCAGCAGCTTTGGCTTGAATAGTTTCCAACCAGCCGGTATCGTCACCAGGTTTCGCTTCACCCCCAGCAATTAAAATAGTAGGACTAGTAGCAGCAAATAATCCTACTTGAGCAGCATCGTAGTTAGTCGCTTTAGAATCATTGACAAAATCTATACCTTGCCAGGTGACAATCTTTTCTAGGCGATGGGGAACACCAGGGAAATTGGCAATTGCTTGAGCGATCGCATCCTTCTCAATACCTGCTAATCTGGCTACTGCTATGGCCATAAGCAAATTTTGGTGATTGTGGCTTCCTAGCATCTGCAATGAAGCTACTGGTAGGATGGGTTCTGATTGTGCGATCGCCCAGCCGTTTTCGATATATACCCAAGGTTGCAGATCATTACCCAGTTTACCTTGAATACTAGTCCAATAAGCATCAGGCCAATGCTCTTTACCCAACTGGCGTAAGTAAGGATCATCTCCATTAATTACTTGCATCTTGGAGCGGCGCAGTAGAGATGCCTTAATGTCATAGTAGTATTCTAGGGTCTTGTGGCGGCTGAGATGATCTGGTGTAAAAGTTGTCCAGAGACCAATCTGAGGGGCAAGTTTTTGGGAAGACTCAATTTGGTAACTACTGATTTCTGCAATTATCCAGTCGATGGTTTTTTGGGAATTGGGAATTGGGAATTGGGAATTGGGAATTGTCTCCTTGTCTCCCTTGTCTCCCTTGTCTCCCTTGTCTACTTCTTCTCCGCGTCCCCCCGTCTCTCCCAAAGCCAACTCGCAAGCAGCATAACCGATATTGCCACAGGCAGGTGCATGGAAGCCAGCAGTTTTAAAAATCGCGGCAATGAGGGCAGTTGTAGTGGTTTTACCGTTAGTACCGGTAATGCCAATCCAGGGACAGGAGTTGAGATGACGCCAAGCTAGTTCTAGTTCTCCAATAGTGTCAATGCCTTGGTTTCTGGCTGCTTTGAGTACAGGTATATCCCAGGGAACACCGGGGCTAGCTACGATTAATTGGGGTAAGTCAGAAGGATCAAGAGTTAGGGCATGACCCAGTTTAACAGTAATGCCTGCTTTAATAAGTTCTTGTTCTGGTGAATTTTCTGAATTATAGCGAGCAGCGATGCTTTCTGGACTAGCAGCATCGCTTAAGGTTACTTGCCAACCTTTTTGCTTAAGTAGCCGTGCAGCAGCTATTCCCGATCTTCCTAAACCAATAACCTGAGCGTTAGCCATAAATTAAATAGCAGAATTCCCTGGCAGTTTGCTCTATATCTTACCGCTTCTGGTTCATTTTTATAAATAATGCCTAATAATTCTCAACTCATGATCATGCCTGGGAGATAGGGTACAATTTTATTACACATTAAGGTTAACTGTCTTGCAGTCTCAGTATCATGAGAGTACGAATGGTTACAACGGTCAAGAAGCCATCCTCACTAATTCATGAAATTCAGCTTGAGAAGGTCGAAGAATGGTGCTTGTTTAAATTTAGTACATCTCTTCAACTTCGTCTGGAAAGTCTTCTAGACAGAAAGAAAGCTGACCAATTAACTCCCGATGAAATAACTGAATTAGATGCAATTGGGGAGTTAGACCGAATTTTTACCCATATTAATGCAATGCTTGCTGCCCAAAATGCCAATAAGTGATGAAATTAAACAGGTTGTTCGTAAACGGGCCAAATATTTATGTGAGTATTGCCATTCTTCAGAACGTCTAAGTGCAAGTCGGTTTACTGTTGATCATATTATTCCACAATCTCTGGGGGGTTCTGACGCAATTGATAATCTTGCCCTTGCCTGGGGATGCAGATGCCCAAAACTAGGATAAATGCTGCATTCATTCTTACTTATTACTTGTTACTTGTTACTTGTTACTTATTCAGCAAGCCCTAAATATAGGTTAACGGTGACCCTAAACCCGCCCCTACGAGATGGGCAATTTAATTCACATTAGGGGTAAATCTGCTTTAACTTACGACAAAATTGACTAACTTGCCCGGTACGACAATTACCTTTTTAATCTCTTTGCCCTGAAGATAGCGCTCGGCAACCTCAGACTCTCTGGCATACTTTTCTAAAGTTGGCTTGTCGGATTGGGCTGGTACTTGAATTGTGCCACGGGTTTTACCCATAACTTGAATTACTAGGGTTATTTCATCGGCGACTAAGGCAGCTGGATCATATTGAGACCAGTTTTGCAGATGTACTGAATCAGTATGACCGATTTCTTGCCAGAGTTCTTCGGCAATATGGGGAGCAAAGGGAGCAAGCAAGAGGATCAGGGTTTCGATTCCTGCTGCATATACTGGGGAGTCTTGGCAACTGGCATCAGTAAGAGCATTGCTGAGTTTCATCAACTCCGAAACCGCAGTATTAAATTGGTAATCTCCTTCCAAATCCTCAGTAACATCTTTAATTGCAGTGTGGATGGCTCGCCGTAAGTCCTTTTCTGGTTTACTCAACTTCTTCGGTGTTACGGTAGAGTATTTAGTATTTTTGGCAGCAAACTCTGTTACCAAACGCCAGACACGGTTAAGGAAACGAAATTGTCCTTCCACATCTGCTTCATCCCACTCCAAGTCTTTTTCTGGTGGTGCTTTGAAGAGAATAAACATCCTAGCAGTATCTGCTCCATACTTATTAATTACCTCTTTCGGAGCAACACCGTTGTACTTGGATTTGGACATGGTTTTGTAGGAAACTTCCAAAGCTTCTCCAGTTTCCGGATCTTTGGGTGCAGCAGGATCTACTTGTGCTGAAGGAATCCACTTGCCAGTGCGGGGATTGAGGTAAGTTAAACCTTGCACCATACCTTGAGTTAGTAGTCTTTGGAAGGGTTCATCGAAATTCAATAAGCCGCGATCGCGTAGTACCTTAGTAAAGAAGCGGGAGTACAACAAGTGCAGAATGGCATGTTCAATCCCTCCTACATATTGATCCACTGGCAACCAGTCATTGGTTTGGTTGGGATCAAATACTTGCTTGTTGTTATTGGCATCTGGGTAGCGGAGGAAATACCAAGAGGAATCGATAAAGGTATCCATCGTATCAGTTTCCCGTTTTGCTGCTGTACCACAGTTTGGACAAGGTACATTTACCCAGTCTGCTAACTCTGTTAAGGAAGACACCTTACCACCAGTAAATTCCACATTTTCTGGCAACTCTACTGGCAAGTCAGCATCAGGAACTGGTACGGCACCGCAGTCAGGGCAGTGAATTACGGGGATTGGCGCACCCCAATAGCGTTGTCGGGAAATCAGCCAATCTCGGAGACGGTACTGAATTCTTCCTTTGCCATATCCTTGTTGTTGGGCGTATTCGATAATTGCTTGCTTACCTTCAACGGAGTTATTACCATCGAAGTCACCGGAATTCACCATAATTCCCGGCTCAGTGTAAGCTTCCTGGAGAGGAGTTTGAGCAAAAGTAGCTACATCTTCTGTCGTTGGTACAATTACCACTTTGATGGGCAAATTCTTTTCTGTGGCAAACTTGAAATCCCTGGTATCATGAGCCGGTACTCCCATCACTGCTCCAGTACCATATTCGTAGAGTACATAATCGGCAATTAAGATAGGAATCTCTTCCCCGGTAAAAGGATTAATTGCCTTACCCCCGGTGGGAATACCTCGCTTGGGTTTATCTTCAGCAGTACGCTCTAATTCAGTCTGGTTAGCAACTTCTTGAATAAATGCCTCTACTGCTGTTTGTTGCTCAGGGGTCGTAACTTTGGCAGTAAGTGGATGTTCTGGTGCGAGGACAACATAGGTAACACCATAAGCCGTATCGGGGCGAGTGGTAAACACCCCAATTTTTTCCTCTAACCCAACAATGGGAAATTCCAAATAAGCTCCCACAGACTTACCAATCCAGTGAGCCTGCATCACCTTGACTCGTTCCGGCCAACCGGTTAATTTATCTAAGTCGTTGAGTAATTCCTCGGCATAGTCAGTAATTTTGAGGAACCACTGCCTTAACATTTTACGCTCTACCAGGGCACCAGAACGCCAAGAACGACCCTGACTATCCACTTGCTCGTTAGCTAATACCGTTTGATCCACAGGGTCCCAGTTAACTGCAGCTTCTTTTTGGTAAGCTAATCCAGCCTCGAAGAATTGCAAAAATATCCACTGAGTCCAGTGATAATAGTCAGGAGAACAGGTAGCAAGTTCACAATCCCAGTCGTAGGAAAGCCCTAATTGCTTTAACTCCGACTTCATCTGATCAATATTCTGATAAGTCCATTTTGCCGGATGAACCTGACGAGCGATCGCGGCATTTTCTGCTGGTAAACCGAAAGCATCCCAACCCATCGGATGCAATACCCGATAACCTTGCATCCGGCTTTTCCTGGCGATAACATCAGTAATCGTATAGTTACGGACATGACCCATGTGCAGGTTACCCGATGGATAGGGGAACATCGACAGAGCATAGAATTTCGGCTTATTGGTTTCGTTATCGGTTTGGTACAAGCCTTGCTCTGTCCAAATCTTTTGCCATTTTTCCTCTATTTCAACGGGGTTGTAACGTGACTGCACAAAAGGAGCTCCTGATTATCTGGTTTAACTTAATTATAGCTGTAGGGAGTACATGGTAAGTTATAGCGCTACGCGCAATTCAAAATTCAAAATTCAAAATGCTAGATTGTTGAAATTGTCAAAGATACCGATGTTGCTCACCCTAGTAGGGTGACACAGCTAAAGTGATGGAAGAAGTAGGTTGGGTGCAGCGATAGCGTAACCCAACGCCGGAGCACATTGTGTTGGGTTTCACTTCGTTCCACCCAACCTACATTTTTAGCTATGTCGCGCCACTACTAGGGTGACACACCTAAAAATGAGTTAAAGACAAGCTGGGGAAGATAGAGTAGTGCATTCGCGTAACGTGTGCATAACACAAACGTCTCACTCGCCTTTTACCTCTAGCGAGCAAGATGCTCGCACTACCGGATTACATATTTTTAGCTGTACCACAACTACGATAGGTACTAATACCAAATCCGGTTTTCAGAGTACGTGAAAAATAATTCAAAGTCCCCCAGAATTGGGGGATTTAGGGGGCGAAGTGACACGCTTTTTCTCAACCAGATTTGGTATAAAACCTAAAACCTACAACCTAACACCTAAAACCTAATTAAATGTCATCTGGGTTTACTCCCATAGCTCGTAAA
>JAAHHL010001200.1 GCA_010672185.1 Caldora sp. SIO3E6
TTTGTCAGCTGAGCATCGAATCACAGTAGAAGTGCTGCTAGCAGAAGCAGGCACCAATGATTGTGAACTGGCTGCCAAGAATCTGTTAAATCGCACTGAGCTTCGCCTTAGCCAGAAAGGACTCACTGACCTCAATCCTTTATCAGAACTAACAAATTTGGAGAAGCTTCACCTCCGCTTTAGCCAAATAGAAGATATCAGTCCTCTGGCAGGACTAACAAACCTTACTCAGCTTTCTCTCGATAGTAATCAAATAGAAGATATCAGCTCTCTAGCAAGACTGACAAACTTGAAGTCGCTTTCCCTTGATAGCAACAAAATTAATGATGTCAGTGCTCTGGCAGAACTGACAAACCTAGAGTGGCTTTCCCTTCGCATCAACCAAATTGCAGATATTAACCCTTTGGCAGGACTCACTAACCTGCAATCACTTTCCCTCAATGCTAACCAAATCAAAGATATTAACCCTTTGGCAAGACTCACTAACCTGGAGAAGCTTGACCTCAATGCTAACCAAATCAAAGATATTAACCCTCTGGCAAGACTCACTAACCTGAAAAAGCTTGACCTCGAAGTTAACCAAATAGAAGATATTAGCCCTCTGGTAGGACTACAAAACTTAGATTGGCTTCACCTTGAAGACAATCCCATCACAGATATCAGTCCTCTGGCAAGACTCACAAATCTCACTTGGCTTAACCTCACTCTCAACCAAATCAAAGATATCAGCCCCCTGGAAAAACTGACAAATTTGGAATCGCTTTACCTCCGCTTTAACCAAATTACAGATGTGAGTCCTCTGGCAGGACTCACAAATCTAAAGTCCCTCGATCTTGAAGACAACCTAATTAAAGATATCAACCCTCTGGAAGAACTGACAAACTTGGAGAACCTTGATCTCGAATTTAACCAAGTCACAGATGTCAGTCCTCTGGCAGGACTGACAAACCTGAATAGGCTTAACCTCAGCAATAATAATCAAATCACAGATGTTACTCCTCTAGCAGGACTCACAAATCTCACTGGGCTTTACCTCGTTGAAAACCAAATTACAGATGTTACTCCTCTAGCAGGACTTACAAATCTCATTTGGCTTTACCTCATTGAAAACCAAATTGCAGATTTCACTCCTCTAGCAGGACTCACAAACCTGCAATCGCTTTCCCTCAACAATAACCAAATTACAGATGTCAGCCCCATTGCAGAATTTACCAATCTGAAGCCCTTTCATCTTTCCCTCGAAGACAATCAAATTACAGATGTTAGTCCTTTAGCGGGACTAACCAACAGTGTTTTTCTTTACCTTGAAGGCAACCCGATTCCTGCGGATAGCTTTGAAGGAATACTTAACTGCTCACCGCAACTGCGTTGCTCTATCGCCAATTGAAACAGGGGCAGATGTGAGTTAAAATATCGTAAATCTCCCCACTCAATTGCTGAGCTAGTATAGATCCCCGACTTCTTAAAGAAGTCGGGGATCTGGGGATCTGAACACCGGCGATAGTTTGACCTGCCCTCTAAACCTAAGGATCACAAAATTTTTGAGCCTCAAACTTAAACTTAAACTGGAAACTAAGTAGTCGGACAAAAGTTTTGGTATCTGTACATTACTGATGAGGAGTTCATTAGCAATGAAACTGACTAGCAAAGTTGTTCTCATAACAAGTATGTGGATATTCAGTAGTTGGGGATGGGGAATCACTCAAGCTGCCGAATTCCATCAGGGAAGTTCTTTGATCAAGTGGTGTAACCAGCAAAGTGATTTGTCAGCCGAGGGTCGAATTACGGTAGAGGTGCTGTTAGCAGAAGCAGAAACCGATAATTGTGAACTTTCTTTCGGCAGTAACCAAATTACTGAATGTTAAAAAATTAGACTTTTTGCATAAATGTTAAAGCGATCGCTAATAGATACTATAGGTGAGAACCCCGACTTCTTTAAGAAGTCGGGGTTCTGAGGAGAGAAATTATGTAGGAATTGCAGAGAGATATGAAAATGAGACAAGCATTTATGTTTATCGTTTGATGGCATCAGCTGAAGTGCCAAGCCGTTCATCCTTGAGCAATTGGCATGGAAGCGATCGCAGTCCTGGGAAACCCCAGTTAGTCTCAACTCCAGAATAATCCTCATTAATTGTTAATCTCGCTATGCTCCAACCCCAACAGATTCTGCAAGATCGTTACCAGCTTCAACAACAGCTGGGGCAAATAGTAGCCGGACGACAAACCTGGTTGGCAAATGATCTCGCTGTGCAACCTGCAGAACCTGTGGTGCTAAAATTGCTGATTTGCGGTGAATCGATGCAATGGCATGACCTAAAATTGTTTGAACGGGAAGCACAGGTGCTGCAACAACTCGATCATCCCCAGATTCCCCAGTACCGCGATTCCTTCTCCATCGACGATCGCTTACTCTGGTTCGCCTTAGTGCAGGAATATATTCCTGGTTTTTCCCTAAAACAACGGCTGGCACAAGGTAAGCATTTTTCCCAAAAGCAGGTGCGCCAGCTCGCTACCAATGTACTGCATCTGCTAATCTATTTGCATGAACTTAGTCCACCCGTGCTACACCGCGACATCAAACCCAGCAACCTAATCTGGGGTGAAGATAACTATATTTATCTGGTTGATTTTGGCGCAGTGCAAGACAAAGCTGCTGCTGAGGGAGTCA
>JAAHHL010001201.1 GCA_010672185.1 Caldora sp. SIO3E6
TCTAATTGCCATGAGCCCTGAGGTTCGCTTTTCCTTCCAAGAAAAAATCGAACCAATCTACCGTAACCTCGTCAGTCTTTTATTACAGGAAGATGAGGAGACGCGGGGACGCGGGGATGAGGAGATGGGGAGATGGGGAGCTGAGGGAGCTGAGGGAGCTGAGGGAGCTGAGGGAGCTGAGGGAGATAAGGAGGATGGGGAGGATGGGGAGATATTAATACTCAGCAATTCCCAATTCCCAATTCCCAATTCCCAATTCTCAAACAACAAAGGACAAAGGACAAATGACAAAGGACAAACAACCAACCTTAAACAAGCACGTAAGGTTATTGAATCCTTACAATTGGCAGAGCTAGAAAACTTCTTCCGTACTCCTTGCTTAGATGCCAAAGCTGAGGAAATCGACAATATTATTGAAAAAGGCGATCGCACTGCTGCTGTTATTTATCCTATTATTCTGCCAGACCGTTTAGCTGTCATTCTTTCCTTACCAGGACAACCCCTGAGCCAATATAGTACTAATTTGCCTCAAGCAGAAGTAGAAGACATCGTCACCCGTCTGCGACAGTCAATGAACCCCGCTTTATCCAATAAACAGCGTCTTAAACTCTCTCAAAAGGTTTATGATTGGCTAATTCGACCTATAGAACAGCAGTTAACGGCAGGTAGTATTAAAACCTTAGTGTTTGTCCTCGATGGTGTTTTGCGTAATGTACCGATGGCAGCACTCCACGATGGCCAACAATATCTAATTGAAAACTATAGTGTAGCCTTAACTCCCACTTTACAATTATTAGAGCCGCGATCGCTCCAACAAGTGCAGCTGCAATCTCTTATGGCAGGCTTAACGGAAGCACGTTCAGGTTTTTCTGCCCTACCTGCTGTAGCAGAAGAAGTTAAGCAGATTAGCGAGAAAATTCCTTCAGAAGTTCTTCTGAATGCTCAATTTACCCGTGCCAACTTAGAAAGCCAAATTCAATCCCTTTCTGTACCAATCGTTCACCTTGCTACCCACGGTCAATTTAGCTCTAAACCAGAAGAAACTTTTCTCCTCACCTGGGATGAACGGCTCAATGTTAATAGTTTATCCCAATTACTCAAAACTAGGGAAGAAACTAATGCTGAACCGATTGAACTCTTAGTTTTGAGTGCTTGCCAAACTGCCAATGGAGACAAGCGAGCAGCTTTGGGATTAGCAGGCTTAGCCTTACGTTCTGGTGCTCGCAGTACCTTAGCCACTTTATGGACTGTCAACGATCAATCCACTGCCGAAACTATGGTTGAATTTTACCGCAATCTCAGTCAAGGTGATGGTAACCGAGCCGAAGCACTCCGTCAAGCTCAGTTATCCCTGCTCAAGCAACAACCGTACCAGCATCCCTATTTCTGGGCTCCCTTTGTTTTAGTCGGCAATTGGCTGTAATATCATGTCCGGTTGAATATTTACACTTTGGTGAAAACAAGGCAGGAGGCAGAGGGCAGAAGGCTCCAAGGGAAGGACGAAAGTTGCAAAGTAGAAGAATATGATAAGTGTTTAGGCGGACATGATATAACATTTTCGGACAATTACAGTAAATGCTGATCTGAGAACCAAAGGTTATAATAAGTTCAACAAAATTAAACCTTGACAAAATTAAGTCCCTGTCAAACCCTAGAAAAACCCATATAAATAATGACAGCTACGACGGTAAAACAGAAAGTCCTCAAAGCAGTTGAGGAAATGTCTCCAGACGCCACCTTCTCAGATATTATGGAGCGTCTTTACTTCCTGTACAAAATTGAACAGGGTTTAGAGCAAGTTGAGATTGGTGATACCCTATCTCATGAAGAAGCTAAAAAGCGCATTAAAACATGGCATACATAAACTGGACATCTCAGGCATTAGCTGACCTAGAAGCAATTGGTGATTTTATTGCTAGAGATGCCTCAGGTTTTGCTCAGATATTCGTGGAGCGAGTATTTGAAGCAGTAGAGCGTTTGGAGAGTTTTCCTCGGTCAGGACGTATCGTACCAGAGATTGGTCAAGAAGAGATTCGAGAAATTATCTTCGGAAGTTACCGAATTGTCTACTTGGTAAGTGACAATGAGATCAGTATTCTCACTGTGTTTCATTCATCAAGATTACTGAAATCGTCTGACTTACTAAGCGACTTGGGTGAACCATAAAAATACCCTTGATAGTTAAGACAATCATAAAAATTCAAGCTGAGAGCCCTATTCCCAAAGAGCTGTTCCCTGTTTCCCTGCTCTGTAGTTTCCTTCCTCCTTGAGGTAAAGTGAGAGAGCTAAACTATTTGAAAGCTCTCAACCTTGACAGTACAGGCTTAATGTGGTTAAAGCTGAAAAATTTCTTGAGACAATGGCAAGGAGTATTCCTCATTGCTCCCAGTGTCACAGCTATAGTTCTAGCTTTAAATACTACAGGACTATTTCAACTGTTGGAGTGGGCAGCTCTAGATCAATACTTTCGCCTCCGTCGCCGAGAACCCCCAGACTCTCGCCTACTCTTGGTTACCATAGATGAGGTGGATATTCGTCAGGTGGGACAATGGCCTATACCTGATGCAATTTTGGCTGATTTGATTACAAAACTCAAGGCGGCGCAACCTAGAGCTATTGGTTTAAATGTGTATCGAGATTTGCCCGTAGAACCAGGATATCAGCA
>JAAHHL010001202.1 GCA_010672185.1 Caldora sp. SIO3E6
GAGGAGCGGAGGAGCGGAGGAGCAGAGGAGCAGAGGAAGAAGAATACAATTTTCCTTAACCCTTGGGTATTTCCATATATAGGGTCTTTTTTAGCCCCCAAACACCATATATGGGAGTTGACAAAATACACCATCCTTTAAATTGTCACCCTTGGGTGTAGGGTGTAGGGGAGAAAGATTTGGTATTAACAAGAAAAAATGGGGAACAGCTGGTAGATAGCTGTTCCCCGCTTCCTTGGTAAATATGAAAGCAAGGCAGAAGGCAGGAGGCAGGAGGCAGGAGGCAGGAGGTAGAAGGCAGTCCCGATGAAAACAATTTTTTCACCACCATGCATGAAAATCCCTCTCTCCGCGTCTCCGCGTCTCCGCGTCTCCGCGTCTCCGTGTCTCCGTGTCTCCGCGTCTCCGCGTCTCCGCGTCTCCGTGTCCCCGCGTCTCCGCGTCTCCGTGTCCCCGCGTCTCCGCGTCTCCGTGTCCCCGCGTCTCCGTGTCCCCGCGTCTCCAAACTCGTTTACCCACTCCTTTTTTCGCTTACCCGTTTTGGGGTTGCTCCTGAGGAGGCATAATGACTTTCTTGGCTAAACCAACAACTTGGAGAGCTCGAATTGCCCACCAGGTAACATCAATTTCCCACCACTTTCGCCCTGCTGGTGCGACATTGGGATGAGCATGATGGTTGTTGTGCCAGCCTTCTCCATAAGTCAAGATTGCTGCCCACCAGAGATTGCGAGAGCCATCATCTAAGGCAAAAGTTTGATAGCCTTGTAGGTGACTTGCGGAATTAATCAACCAGGTACTGTGCCAGAGTATCACTGCTCTGAAAAACACCCCCCAGATGACAAAAGGCCATCCTCCCAGAAAATAAAGCAACAGGGCAACGGGAATCTGGAGTAAGAGAAAATAGCGGTCTAGCCAGCAATAATAGGGATCTCGTACTAAGTCAGGTGCAGATTTTTTATAAGATTCGTAGTCAAAAAATTGACTTTTTTGATAAAACAGCCAAAGCATGTGACTCCACCAAAAACCCTGTTTTGCTGAGTAAGGGTCTTTTTCCTCATCTCCTGGGAAAGCATGGTGAAGACGATGGTTGGCTACCCAAAAAATAGGAGAGCCTTGAAGGGCACAACATCCTATAGTAGCAAGAATATATTCTAACCACTGAGGTACTTTAAAACTACGATGGGTTAATAGCCGATGATATGCTAAACAGATGCCAATGCTGCCGAAGAACCAGTGAAGGAAGATGGTGACTCCTAAAGCAGACCAGGAGAAAAACCAAGGAGCGAGCAGCGCCACAGCATGAATTGTACCGAAAAACCCTACACTAACCCAGTTTAAAGTCGGAGCTGATCTGCTTTCCGGGGCAACCGAGAGTGAATTGTTGGTCATAAATTTGCCTTATCGAGTAGAAAGGATCGCTATAGTGGAAGTTGAAATGCAAGTATTACTTGCGTGATTTTCACAGCTTAACAATGTAAATGCAAATATGCAAGTTACACTTGCACTTTTTCTCCTATGTCTCGAACACGTCCTTCAAGCAGAGCACGCTTGATTAACGCTGCGCTGGAGTTGTTTACTTCTCAAGGAGTAACCGAGACAACCACTCGGCAGATTGCTGAATTGGCGCAAGTCAATGAGGTTACCCTGTTCCGACAGTTTGGCAACAAGCAGGGATTACTCTTGGCAGTAATCGAAGACTCTGCTGTGTTTACTCATCTCGGTAAATCCTTAACAGAGCAACTAAAGCAGACCAAAAATTTGACTGAGGCTCTCAAACAATATGCTAATGATCGCATCCAGGCTTTAGAAAATATTCCCGGCTTACTGCGTTCTGTGGTTGGGGAAGCAGGACGTTACACTATAGAAAATCGTCGAGCCTTGGGAAGAGGTGTCACTATAGCCAATCGCGATGTAGCTCAATATCTAGCGACTGTGATTGAACGGGAACAGTTGCACCCCTGCTTACCTCCTGAAAAATTAGCTAGCTTGCTTAATGGCATGTTATTTGGCTATTTAGTGATTGAAGTCACTAGCGAGTGCCACCAACTGTGGGATGACCGTGAAGACTTCTTGAATAGTTTAGTAAAATTGTGCTTGCACGGGGCAGTTGTTCAGGAAGAATTAACAAATGAAACCCCTAAGGCTCAAAAAGCAATCTCTCACTCTGGTGAGCCAGAAGTAGCGGATTTACCAGCTTTTGTGGTACACTCAGTTATGCAACAAGCTAAACAAAAAAGTTTACGAGATTATGCTATTGCTTATGTCTTGTTTGCAGCTGGTTTATCTACCCAAGAAATTGTTGCCTTAGAGCGATCGCATCAAATTAGTAATTCCCAGCAACATCTACTGCAAATCACTCAAGGTGCTGTACGGCAAGTACCTGTAAATCAGTGGATTATGGGAAAGCGCTACGGCTCCTATACTCGCAATCCCCTGAGTCAATGGCTCAAAAACCGCAAAGATCACCAATCTGCTGTATTTATCAATGATGCTGAGCAACCTATGTCAGAGGTAGAGTTACGGGGTGCATGGCAGGAATTTACTTCTGAGTTGTTAATCTCTGAAGAGCAACCATTATTTATTGAACAAGCACGGCAAACTTGGTGTGTGGAAATGTTAATGAAGGGAATAGAGTTGGAAGATTTAAGTATATTGAGTGGTTGA
>JAAHHL010001203.1 GCA_010672185.1 Caldora sp. SIO3E6
TCATAAGGAATGTCTTCGATGATTAGCATTAGCCTAGAGTCTGTTGGTAAGCCTGAGAGGCTTTTAGCTTAGCACTAGCAATGTCAGGAGTATCAATATTGGGACCGTATATCTTGAAAAAAGGGGTTGGCAGTAAAACAGTAGCAAGGCAACAGGCAACCGGCACCAGGCAACGGGCAACAGGAGACTTGGATAAATCTTTGTTATTGGATTTCACTAGTATGTATGCAGTTTTATAGCAAAAGGCAGAGGGCAGAGGGCAGAAGGCAGAAGGGAAAAGATTGACTGGTAAAGGTTTCAACATTTAGCGTTGTCCTAACCGCCTTGGCGACTGCTATAATGCACAATAGCTTAGTATAGAACCCATTTGAGATCTATGCGATCGCCATTGGTGACAAGTTAAGGTAGAGATGTCATTGTCAAGGGAGCGGAGGAGCAGAGGAGCGGAGGAGCAGAGGAGCGGAGGAGCAGAGGAAGAAGAATACAATTTTCCTTAACCCTTGGAGTATTTCCATATATAGGTTTTTTTTAGAACTACTACGCCATATATGGGAGTTGACAAAATGCACGACCTTTTAACTTGTCACCATTGCCCTACAGTACATCCACCTTGGTACAATCTTTTCTGGAAAATCCCTGGGTAATCTTCAAGCTGAAAGCTGACAGCTGAAAGCTAAAAACTGAAAGCTAAAAACTGATAGCTAATGACTTATTCAGCAAGCCCTAATTAATCGAGAAAAGGTTCACCTTTTTACTCTACGCTTGAGCTGCGAACCCACACCCAAAGAACCCACTACTAATAGTGATAATATCGCTGAAGGCTCTGGTACATCTTTGGCAACAACAAAGGCATTGTCCTGAATATTGGTAATGGTTGAGTTTCGGCGAATAACATCAGAGAGGGTAGTTGTTCCTATATCTGGAACCATACTCAGGAGATAATCATCGTTGAGGTAAAAGAACCTGTCCCCATCACGAGTTCGAGTGAATTGATCGGCAATAATTGTGTGGAAGAGTTCACCAACGATACCACCATTAAAGTGATTTTCCGCTAGTCCTCCAATCCACAGGTCAATATCGTCTACAGTATCGTAAATACTTGCAAGTTTATCCTGGACTGACAGGTCAGAAGTAATGTCAGCAAAACTAGTAACAGCACTTAAGCCTAAACCAACCCGAGCTTGATTATAACCAGGAAGACCATGATCTCGTCCCCGTTGGATATTGAGGGAAGCCAGGTCGAAGCCGCCTGCTCCCGGAGGACCGAAGAGGAAGTTCCGCACATCATCGATAATGAGGGTATCAACTTCTTGAGCTTTTTGGGAAGCTAGACCAAATAGTATGGAATCGATACCTTCTTCAAGAATCGGAGTTGTAGTGAAGAAAGCATCTTGCAGGGCGATACTGCCGGGAGAAGTACCATCATTGTTAATGCGTTGCAGCTCCGGAGAGAGCATGGTATGACCAACCCGGAAGGCAGCAGTAGAAAACTCGTTGCTAATGCTAGCGTTGACAGTATCATTATAGCCGCTGTATGCTTCTATCGCACCATCACCCAACAGCAAGGGCACAAATTCATTGTAGGTGATGGCCTGGATTTGAGCACCGACCATCTTCCGTGCTCTCTGGTAGATCTCTTCGCCACTTAAGGTGGGATCAGCAGCCGCAATTTCCTCTGCTAAACGATTGTGCTCCCGCACAAAGAGGGTGTGGGTTGCCGCTAACCCAATCTGTTCATTAGCACGAACATCTCCCGCGATAAACAGAGAAGGATCTAGTGGTCCTCCTGACTGAGCATTGGGTAAAAGAGCTGTGTTGAAGGGCAGTAAATCACCAGCACTAGTTTTTAGTTTTCCAGTACCATCATTAGTGCGCAAAAAGCTGGCTCGCACTGAATCTGAGCCGTACACATTAGAAGCATCTATATAGGAGGTAATTTCGTTAATTTGCTGACGAGGATTGCCGATACCAGTGCCAGTAGTTGTATCGTAAGTTGAGCGATTTAAGCCAATTTCCTGTGTCCCTGTGCCAAATGGATCAAAAAAGGGATCGCCTGTAGGAACAGCTATATTAAACGGTTCTGATGGCTCGGCTCCCTCTGTCAAATCCAAGTCATGATCAAGGAACTGCCCCCACTGCCAGAGCCAGTCGCTGGCGTGTAGGGAATTAGTTACTGAACCAGTCTGGCTCGAAACCGCATTGCTGATAGCCCTAGCACTGGGACGATCTGCACCTGCTGGTGCTGAGATACCATCTTCGTAATCAGATGGGAGCAGGCGGAGTAATTGAGTGTCTGTTTCACCCCAGGTAGGGTTAGCAATATTATTACCAGAACCGTTAATAGAACGAAAGCTTTGTGCTGTGGCTGGCAAGGATGTGACAAAACCTAGAGCAGCGAAGCTGGTTAGCGCTAGACCAAGTTTGCGAGGTTTAAGAATTTTCATTTGTTAAAAAATAGTAGTTAACCCTAAGATGAGAAAATGCTTAGCTCATTTTCAGCAAATTCTCATTATTCTCTTATTCCCATACCTAGCATTTTTTTTGGGAAGCAGTTTAACCAGAGAGTGACTTTACTGAAAATTTACCAAACTACCCTCTAATCTTTATCGCATCTTTAAATTAAATCTTGCCCTCAAACTGCTGGTACCAGATGATGTTACCG
>JAAHHL010001204.1 GCA_010672185.1 Caldora sp. SIO3E6
CAAGGGAGCTGACTTGAGAGTCGCCGATCTTAGCTATGCTAATCTCAGAGTTGCTAACCTGAAAGTTGCTGACCTCAGAGTTGCTGAACTCCAAGGAGCCGACCTCAGCGATGCGAATCTCCAAGGAGCCGACCTCAGCGATGTCAACTTCACAAATGTTAACTTCTGCAATGCTAACTTAAGGGAGACTAATCTCCAAGGAGCCGACCTCAGTAATGGGGACTTGAGCGATGCGGATCTCCAAGGAGCCGACCTCAGTAATGCAGTTTTGAGGGGAGTTATGCTCAACAGTGCGACGGAACTAGAGTCTAAATGGCATCTTGTCTGGGAAATTGTCAATCAGGGAGCGGAAGGAAGGGACTTGACAAATATTGATTTAAGTGGTGCAAATCTAGATGCTGCTAACCTCAAGGGTGCTAGTTTGGTGGGAGTTAACTTCCGTAGCGCTAGGTTACTGGGTGCTAACTTGGTTGAAGCGGATCTCAGTGATGCTAAGGTTAAGAATGCTCTGTTTGGGGATAACTTGGGTATTTCTGAGGAGATGAAGGCTGACCTCATCCGGCGAGGAGCAATTTGGAAAGGGTAGATTGAAGCAGTTAATTCGTTGTCCCAAGATAAGGTAGCAAGAATAAATCCCTAATCAGTATAATTAAACTCAAAACCCAATCAACTCATCAAAAATGCTACTTTTACCCAAGCTGCAAAACTTACCCAATAATTTCCCAATCGAAGCAGCAGTCCGCATAGAGTTAGTGGAAGGAATACCTCTGTTACATGCATCTAGTACTGTTCAAGAACGTATTGAAACACTATTAGAACAACAACAACAGTCACCTCTAAACTATGAAGAAGAACAAGAACTAGATTTGTATGAAGAAATCGATGACTATCTTAGTTTTATCAATCGGACTATCCGCAATCTATACTTAAGCCAGAATCAATCCGATTTATAAACAATGCCTGCTCGTCGCCCAATTCCTGAAGCTATCCAAAATCAAATTCGTCAGCGGGCTAATTTCCTCTGCGAATACTGTCATGCTTCCGAACAATGGCAGTATGTAGCCTTTACTATTGAGCATATTATTCCACTAGCTAAAAATGGAGCAGATACTCTTGATAATTTGGCTTTAGCTTGCTTTCATTGCAACCGTAAGAAATCAGCTCGAACTACAGCCATCGATCCTCAGTCAGGTGAAGAAGTATCTCTGTTTAACCCAAGACAAGATAGTTGGAACAATCATTTTATTTGGTCGGATGATGAATTATTCATCATTGGTTTAACCTCAGTTGGACGGACTACTATTACAGCATTAGCCCTAAATCGGGAAAGAGTTATTAATATTCGCGCAGCGGACAAAGCAGTAGGAAGACATCCACCAACAGGTGATCCAATTCAGTCAGGAAATTGATAGCACCTGCAAAGTAAAATTTATTTTTGCTTACTGCTTGATCAAGTCAAAATTGCCCCATCCATTAGCCGCTGGTAGCGATACTCTAGCTCAGCTTTCATTAAAGGCCAAAGTTCTAAAGTATGATCCTGAAGTATAACTTTCTCAGCGGCATCTCGTGCCAAGTTCAATACTTCTTGATCTTCTACTAAACTTGCTAGGGCAAAATCTGCTAACCCGGATTGACGCCTACCGAGAACTTCCCCAGGACCCCGGAAGCGTAAATCCATCTCGGAGATGAAAAAGCCATCTTGGGACTGTTCTAAGGCACCAAGGCGCTGCTTGGCAGTATCGGTGTTGGAGCCACTAATCAGCAAGCAGTAGGATTTGTGGGCACCACGCCCGACACGTCCCCTTAATTGATGCAGCTGGGATAAGCCAAAGCGTTCAGCATTTTCAATCAGCATTACCGTTGCATTGGGAACATCTACCCCTACTTCAATTACGGTGGTAGAGACAATGATTTGGGTTTCGTTGTCCCGAAAAGCGTTGAGAGCCTCATCCTTTTCCGTTGGGTTCATTCTACCGTGGAGTAGTCCCACCTGAAATTC
The DNA here is from genome assembly GCA_010672185.1 of Caldora sp. SIO3E6. Classification (GTDB taxonomy): domain Bacteria; phylum Cyanobacteriota; class Cyanobacteriia; order Cyanobacteriales; family Coleofasciculaceae; genus Caldora. The sequence goes on from JAAHHL010001204.1 coordinate 2,000, forward strand.
TGGAAAGACGGTTTCCGATAGTCGCTTATGCTCTTCCACCGCAGAGCGCACATCTAACTTTTCTGACTCTTCAACTAGAGGCAGTACAATATAGACTTGACGCCCTTGAGCGATTTCTCGACGAATTAGCTCATAGGCTTGAGAACGTTCCTTGCCTCGGAGGGCAGTAGTTTGGATTTCCTGACGCCCAGGGGGTAATTCATCAATCTGACTCACATCTAAATCCCCATGCAAGGTTAATGCTAGGGTACGGGGAATCGGAGTTGCAGTCATGGTTAGGACATGGGGAGACTTGCCTTTTTGCTGCAAACGTGCTCTTTGCTTGACTCCAAACCGATGTTGTTCATCAATTACCACTAAACCCAATTGCTGGAAGTTGACCTGTTCCTGTATTAGAGCATGAGTTCCTACTAGTAGAGGCAGTTCACCGGTTTCCAGCTGGGCGTGTATTTCCCGACGCTTGGCAACTTTAGTGGAACCCGTCAGTAGTTCTACTGGTAGGTGCAGGAGATTGAACCAACTAACTAATTTACGGTAATGCTGCTCTGCTAAAACTTCCGTGGGAGCCATCAGTGCCGCTTGGTAGCCGGATTGGATAGCAGCGAGGATGGCAATCACCGCCACTACTGTTTTACCGGAGATGTGGGCTCCGGTAAAACAGA
>JAAHHL010001205.1 GCA_010672185.1 Caldora sp. SIO3E6
TCTCAAATTTGCTTGACTCAGATTAGCACCACTAAGATTAGCTCCACTCAAATTTGCCTCACTGAGATTAGCTCCCTTAAGGTTGGCTTCGCTCAAGTCAGCCAATGCTAAATTCGCCTTACGTAAATCTACTTGAGACAAATAAGCTCCCATCAAGCTAGCACCCTTGAGGTTAGCCAGCCTCAAGGAAGCTTCACTACAAATTCCCCTAGTTAAAGTTGCCTCACTGAGGTTAGCTTCCACAAAACTTGCTCTAGTCAAAGTTGCGCCGGTTAAGTTGGCTTTACTCAGGTTTGCCCGATTAACCTTAGCACCAATCAAACTACTGCTAATCAAAGTAGCATTTCTCAGGTCTGCTTCACAGAGTATCGCTCCAGTCAGGATAGCTCCACTTAAATCCGCCTCCTTGAGGATAGTTCCCGTTAAATCTGCTTGTGAGAGAGTTGCCTCAATCAGTTGTGCTCCCATCAGATTGGCAACCCTCAAGTTGGCATTACGAAGATTGGTTTTGAGTAACTTAGCCTTAGTTAAATTTGCCCACTTCAGATAAGCAGTACTTAAATTAATACGATTGAGATTAGCTCCACTTAAATTAGCTCCAATTAGTTGAGCACCGGAAAAATCATTATTTCCTGTTTCCGTTCGACTTAAAAGTTCTCCTTCACTGAAAAATTCGCTTACCCGCATAAAAATCACCTAATTTTTTCCAACTCCCCCCTTTCTAAGGCAGCTAGATATAGCGTTTCTCGGACTCATGAGTTACACTCCTAAGTCTCAAAGTCCCCCTTGGAAAGGGGGATTTAGGGGGATAAAGATGTACCTCACAAGTCATATAATTGCTATATACTGGGATACAGAAAAGTTCTTCCCTACTAAGCGAGGAAAGAGTTTTCTCCAACTGCTGTAATTTAAGCAATTCATCGTTAAATTAAAATCGCTACAAAACACTTTTCCAGTCACACTGAACTGTTGTTCCAGCCAGGTCTCGGCATCAAACTGGAAAAATCTTTGGTGTTGAGTGTCCTCTTGGACTTTACTGCTTCTCCCAAGTCTTGGCTCGGCGTCATACAGTTAGATTGAAATTGGGTGAGGTTTAGTTATCAATGGATAATTGATAATGGATAATGGATAATTTGGTTAATTTGGTTTAAGACCCCTTCATTTATGAAGAAAATATTGTCCTTAAGCTCAATCCTCTTCCGTCAAGGAGGGGTAATTATTCATCTTCCATTATTGAATGCGCGATCGCTCAATTTTTAGTCCCTAGAGATAAAGCAGCTTGCAAAAAAGTGCTTCCCTTGGTCAACCAACAACTAACATTAGGACAATTTTATGCTATTAGCTGTAAAATCTCAACCCCATTCCCCAGGAAAGAGGCAGATAAGAGGCAAGAACGTATTATCTTACGCTAACATTAATTTACTACTGTGGTATAATTTGACATTTTCGTAGATAACATATGTCTCATAGTAAAATGCTCGACCCCAAGACTTTTGGTTATTGGGGCTACCTAGCAGTTGAGAAGCACTTCCAGAAAATTATCAAGCACGAAATCGAAGTTATCAAAGATAAAGACCCCGAAGAATTACACCAAATGCGTGTAGGGATGCGGCGTCTGCGTACAGCGGTTACCAGTTTTGAGGGAGCCATCTCACTGCCGAAAGCTGCTCGAGAAAAGAAAATTGCTATAATTGCTCGCATACTAGGAGAGCTCAGGGATTTAGATGTCCTCAAAGACACCCTCAAAAATCGGTATTTCCCAGCGCTACCCACCGCAGAACAAAATATCCTCAAGAAAGTTTTAGCAACACTGAAGAAACGGCGTCACAAGTCAGTAGAGCAAGTTCAAGCAACTCTCAAGCAGCCAAACTATGGCTCACTCAAGCAAGCATTGCAAAACTGGCTAGAGCAACCTACTTACGGATTACTGGCTCAAAGGGCAATTGAAGACATCTTGCCAGATTTGTTGTCACCCTTATTGAGTAAACTGTTGCTGCATCCCGCTTGGCTAATAGGCATCAAACTCGAAGCTGGAAAAGTAGATGTCCCTATTGCTCTGAATGCTGAAATAGTGGCACATTTGCTAGATGCTCACGGAGACAGTCTGCATTGCCTACGTAAGCAAGCCAAGGGAGTGCGCTATCAAATGGAGCTATTTACTGACTTCTACGACTCTACCTATAAGAATTATGTGCGGGATATCAAAGCGATTCAGAGGGTTGTCGGAGAAATTCAAGATAGTTTTGTGCTGGCGGCATTTCTCACAGATACCCTAAAATTTAACTTAAGGGAGCAAATGCCAACTCTTGCTGCACAATTAACTGCAACTCGCTACCAATCATGGCAAGAATGGCAGATTTTACAACAGCGATACCTCAATGCTCAAATTAGAAAGGATTTCCATCAAATATTGTTAACACCAGTTCCTCTTGTAGTTCAAGGAGAGATGGTGAGTGATGAATTACTCAAAAAGGAGCAACTGAGGGTAATCTCTTAGGAGGCAGGAGGCAGGAGGCAGGAGGCAGGAGGCAGGAGGCAGGAGGCAGGAGGCAGGAGGCAGGAGGCAGGAGGCAGGAGGCAGGAGGAAGGAGGCAGTCCCGATGAAAAAAATTTTTCACAACCATGCATGAAAATCCCTCTCTCCGCGTCCCCGCGTCCCC
>JAAHHL010001206.1 GCA_010672185.1 Caldora sp. SIO3E6
TGGAGTGCAGAGGTGTGTTCTTCCGGGAAGTAGCATCATTCGAGGCAATTGGGTTGGTTTGAGGAACTGCTTGAGGGTCGTTCGGCGACGACATCTGCTGGGTTTAGGGTTATTTGGCATAACCCTTTTTCTTTGTGTCTGCCTATTGAATAATACCCTGAAACTTCAGGCAGCGGCATCCGGCTCGGTAGATGCTTTCTTGGTATTGGGAGGCAGTATTAGTCGAGAGATTTATGTTGCTGAGTTGGTTAAACAGTATCCAGCAACCAAAGTTTTGATTTCCCAAGGTTCCCAAGACCCTTGTATTTGGTTGATTTTTCAGAGAGAGGCAGCTCCTATGGAGCACGTTTGGTTAGAACATTGTGCTGACTCCACTTTTGGTAACTTCTATTTTAATATTCCCATTCTACGCCGCTGGCATGTTCGTAAAGTTAAATTAATAACCTCCCCTACTCATTTACCACGAGCTAAGTGGATGGCACAAATTCTTTTGGGCGCTCAGGGTATTTGGGTAGAAGTAGATACAGTAGAGGAGCAGGGTATTCCTGGCAATCAGGAATCCTTGGTTAAGACAGGACTAGATATTACTCGCAGCTTGATTTGGGCATTGCTAAGCCAAGGTATTCAGCCTCAATGTTCTCAGTTAAAGCCTCTAACAGCTGTGGATCTCCAAGCTTGGCGTAAATCAGGTTTCAAATGTGAGCGTCAGGGAATGGGGAATGGGGAATGGGGAATGGGGAATGGGGAATGGGGAATTGAGAATTGTCATTTGTTATAGCAGTCGCCAGGGCGGTTAAGACATTCTCATGTAAGGCAAGTTATAGCAATGCGCTCTCGTGTATTTACAGTACAAATGCTCTAAAGCTTCTTGATAAAGCTTCCATTTATAAATGTGTAAATACACCAGCGCTCAGCTATAACAAGGGGCTTAAGCCCCTTGTCCTAATCGCCTTGGCGGTTGCTATATTTGTTGTTTGTTGTCTTCCTTGTCTTCCTTGTCTCCCTTGTCTCCCTTGTCTTCCTTGTCTCCCTTGTCCCCCTTGTCCCCCTTGTCCCCCTTGTCCCCCTTGTCCCCCTCAGCTCCCTCAGCTCCCTCAGCTCCCTCAGCTTCCTCAGCTCCCTCAGCTCCCTCAGCTCCCTCAGCTCCCTCAGCTCCCTCAGCTCACCCGGAAGTCCCTAACTCTTGGCAATATTGAATCAGAGTACTTAGGCGATTTTTCAATCCTGTTTGCCGAGAAAGCCTAGTAGCAGAACTCCGCGACGCCTGTAACAGCATCAGATCCGTTTCCAACAGCCGCATCTGCTTGTAGATTTCTGTCTGCAAGGATTGCCAACGAGAGGCAAAGTCGGGCGCGATGTCATCTACACTAAGATTGAGAATTTGACCTTGGAAAACTTGTTGTACTTCTTGGAAATTCTCCCGGAGCATAGTAAGCTCTAAATCTTTAGCTGTAATAGTTCTACCCATTTGCTCCAAGGCTTGTTGAAATGCCCGATAGCTTTGGTAATAGGAAGGTAGTAACATAGGGTACTCTCTTTAAGTTTAGAATTAATGTAAAGAATTTTGTCTTTTTGCCCAAGGCAACTAGATTACTGAAAAGCTAGTGCTACAGATTCAATCTTAAAGCTTGCTTTTCCTTACTTGGGAATGATACTCCCGAAGATAAATCTATCTTTAGGAGTAGATTTTAAGTCCTCTTCAGTGTATAGGCGAATCAACATTCGCCCCTACTCTTGTCTCTTAACTTTTAACAGGTGTTGAAGGCTTGCTCTTTGATAGTAAGCAATCTGAGTATCCCCTCTTATATCAAATCCGGTTCAATAACTATACTTTCGCTAACGTAAGCTGGGTGAACTGGAGGAGACAAGGGAGAAATTTTCCAACAACAAACAACAAACAACAAAGGACAAAGAACAATTCTTATAGAGTTTCTGCTAAACTGCCTATCTATTTTTTATTTAAGGAAGAATTATGAACGCCATAGCCACAACCTCCAATCTTGCTCCCACCACCCTTGACTTGGATGTGCCTGACTGGCTCAGGGAATGTTTAACAGAATTGCCCACAAGTTCTGAACAAGCAATATCCTCCGATCTTGCCCTAATTACTCACGCTTTTGAATTTGCCTACCAACTTCATCAAGGACAGTATCGCAAATCAGGAGAACCTTATATTGTTCACCCAGTGGCAGTTTCTGGCTTGCTCAGGGACTTGGGTGGCAGTAGTACCATGATTGCTGCAGGACTTCTGCATGATGTGGTTGAGGATACAGATGTTTCAGCAGAAGAGATAGAGTCTCTATTCGGAGCGGAAGTACGGCAACTAGTAGAGGGTGTTACTAAACTATCTAAATTTAACTTTTCCAGTAAAACCGAGCGTCAAGCAGAGAACTTCCGCCGCATGTTCCTCGCTATGGCAGCTGATATCCGAGTAATTGTGGTAAAACTGGCGGATAGGCTGCATAATATGCGAACGTTGGAATATCTGAAGCCGGAAAAACAGTACCAAAAAGCCCTGGAAACAAGAGAAATATTTGCTCCTCTGGCAAATCGTCTGGGAATTGGGCGATTTAAGTGGGAACTAGAAGATTTGGCATTCAAATATCTGGAAACTGATGCCTACCGTCAGATGCAAGAGTTGGTAGCAGAAAGGCGC
>JAAHHL010001207.1 GCA_010672185.1 Caldora sp. SIO3E6
TTTTTTTTATTGGTCTAATTTTACTGAGGTTTATCGATGAGATCTTGCGCTATACCTTAATTGCTGGCATTGAACCCATCGTTTTCCAACCCCTACCAGAGAGGATTCGCAGCTCCATTCAAACTAATGTCCAGGCGATCGCTCAACCAGTAACCAGCGGTATCACAGGTCTGACTATTCTAGCAATTATTGCTCTGATCCATTGGGCACTCCCCACCGGCTCAGAAGCAATATTGGATCAATGGCAAACCTGGGCATTTATCTTGATCATTGTTTTGTTCTCCCTTATCTGGTTATTGAGTGCTTGGTTAATGCGCTCAAGTTATGTGAACTTATTAGTAGAGAGTGCAGAGCAAGAAGGACGTTTGGGTTTTTCTGATGTCGCCCTGCGAGCCTTCAAACGGACAGTAATTGAAGCCCTAGAAAAACCTAGTACTGAAGCAGATAAAAGTGCTTGCATTGAACTGTTGACTCAAATCGATCCAGAGAATGTCGGTGATGTGCTTGCTCCTCTGCTGCCTAAGCTGTCTCATGCTTTGCAGTGTAAAAGTCTAGAGGTAATGTTAGAGCATCCTCAACCAGCTCATCGAGATGATGTCAGCATCTTAATTGAACAACAACCACCATCAGAAGTCTTAGCATTAGCACTACGCTATATCTGGTTGAGTCAGCCAGAGCTAGATATTGCTACCATTAAACCTTATTTGCACGCTGCAGTTGATCCTATGGTGAGAGGCACAGCTGCTGCCTTAATGTTGCGCCGAGGAACATCTACAGAAAAAGCAGAAGCAACTAATATTTTGCGGCGAATGCTCACCTCCCAGTGGGAACGAGAACGAGTAATTGGTACACGAGCCTTAGGAGAAGCAGATTACCTACAAGCACTGCGGCTTTATATTCCCAATCTCTTGCAAGATGATTCTTTGCGAGTGCGTTGCGCTTTACTGGATGTTATTGCCACTACCCACTTACAAGAGTATTATCCATCATTAGTAAGAGGCATTCACTACAAATCCACTCGTGATGCCGCTAGAGCAGCCTTGGTGAGTTTGGGCAATGAAGCGATCACCTTATTAGTGGATTTGGCAGAAGATATTCATAAGCCAGATGTAGTTAGGTTACAAGCTTGGACTGCTTTAGGAGAAATTGGGACAGCGGAATCCCTGAATCAGCTAGTGCAACATTTAATCACGAGTTGGGGTAGAGTACGCCGCAATCTGCTTCGTATTCTCCTGAAGCTGCCCAACGAAGCAGGAATTGAAGCTGTACTTGATCAATTAGGTCGTAGTGGAGTAGAAACTTTAATCGAGCAAGAATTACTATTGTTAGGTCAAGTGTATGCAGCGGTTCTCGATTTGACAACGGAGGAAGTGGTTGGGAAAGAAGCAGATTTGTTGCAAAGAGCCCTAATCGATTTGCAAGAAGATGGGATCGAGCGGTGTTTTTTGTTAATGAAGTTCCTTTATCCCTTAAGTGCAATACAAGCAGCCATGTTTAACCTCGATTCAGAATCAAAGTCCAATCGGGCAATGGGCTTGGAAATTTTGGATAATACTGTTGATATTCCTCAAAAAAGAGCTTTTTTGGCAATTTTAGACCGGCGTACTACTGCTGAGAAACTGACTTGCCTAGTAGAACTAGTACCTTATCAACCAATGAGTCCTAGCGATCGCTTGCGTCGGTTAATTGACTTGCGCCACTTTCTCTCAGATTGGTCTTTAGCCTGTTGTTTTCATCTAGCAAGGGCTCTGAGATATTCTCTGACACCGGAAGCAACATTAGTATGTCTGCGTTATCCTACTAGTTTTGTTAGGGAAGCAGTTTTGTCTTACCTGAAGGAAGCTTCACCCCGTTCCTGTAGAGAGTTGTTGCCGATGATGGAGAATGATTCAGATCGTTTGGTTGCGGCTCAGGTTCAGCAAATGATGGCGGAGTTTAAAATTTAGAATTTAGAATTTAGAATTTAGAATTTTGTGCTATTACTATTTTATAATAGCAAAGGTGTGCGCTTATATATATTACCTTGGTGGTTCTTTCTTTCGATATCCGTAGTTATAGCACTACGCAAATCAGTTAGGACATGAAGAGAACTCACCACAAAGACACAAAGGAAACAAAGAAAATTTATACTTCCTAATTTTTGCTCTTAGTGCATATCATATTATGCTCCTAAAGTTAGCACGTAGCCCTATAACACTGTAGGAGAATGTGTAGACGCAGCGTTAAAAACTGTCCTAATGTATGCGCGTAGCACTATACATCCAAGCTAACCCGCTGAATGTGGGATGTACAGAATTTTCTGCCCAATTCTTAATTCTTAATTCTTAATTCTTAATTCCCTTAACACCAAGTCCTCACAACACGACCCGTTAGTTGTTGTTGGATCCAGGGAGTATTAGCAGAGTGGGATTTGAGGGTTTGTTGGTCAACTCTCCAAGTTTTTTGGGGGTCAAACAAGACGAGTTCTGCTGCTTGATTAGGAGCGATCGCGGCGGGGGTTTGTCCTAGACAAATTGCTGAATTTGTGCTAAGAGACTGCCATTCGAAAAGCCAAAGGCTGAAATTCAAGTCACGGAACGTGGGCAACTTCGTATCCCGCTTTCTCCTTGAAAAAAAAAAAAAAAAAAGATATAAAGAAGACCGAAAATGGACT
>JAAHHL010001208.1 GCA_010672185.1 Caldora sp. SIO3E6
TATAAAATCGAGCGTGCAGGGGAGCTGGGGAGCAGAGGAGCGGAGGAGCGGAGGAGCTGGGGAGCTGGGAAGAGCTGAAAGTATTGATTTTTCGTTTCTCAATTTGTCAACTTTTATTACTGAATCGGTGTTCTAGACGTATTTATCTTGCCTATTTGTGAAGGGAAATTAAATTGGGTGCTTCCTTAGATGCGTTTTAGCTTATCTCCCTTATCTCCCTTGTCCCCCTTGTCCCCCTTGTCCCCCTTGTCTTCCCCATCTCCCTTGTCCCCCTTGTCTCCCTCAACCAGGAGGTAACTAGCCCTGATTTGGTATCATGAACTTTCCTGTTCCCCTGGTATTAAGGCAAGCGCTGGTAATTGCTGAAGTTTTGGAGTTCACTGGAGCAGTAAGAGCAAACAGGTTAAACAGACATGGAGCAACTCGACAATCAATCGTCCAACAAAGATGCCAGTCACCCACAGGCGGCAGAAGATCTAGTGAAGTCGATGGCTCAGGAGATTGAGAACCTGCGTCAAAATCTGGTTGCTCATTTGTCTGAAGATGTTGAACGGCTAAATAAGGAAAAATACCAGTTAATTGAAGATATCGAACAGCTGGAAACCCAGCGCCAGCAGCAAATTGTCCAACAACAACAGTTGGCATTGCAAATGGTTCCCACTTTGGTAAATCAGCTACAGGAAGTTCTTATACAGCGCCTTAATCAGTCGGCTGAACCCTCCACTGCCTCTGACGACAACACTAACCTATCTTTGAAGTCAGCTCCTAATACTAAGGTGAGTTCTGGTTTTCCCCAAATTTCACCGTCGAGTGTAACTCAAGAGAGTGCTGATCAACTAATCGTCTCTTTAGATACTACCCTAAGAGCTACTTTTAAAGCGCTGCAACAAGATATCAATAGTTATCAAAGTTCTATTTCCCAGCAGTTGGGACAGATGTACAGTTTGGAGCAGCAAGGGACAGTGATTTTGGAAGCTCTTGTCAGTCGCCTCAGACAAGAGTTGCAAGTAGATTCATCTGTAACCGAGAGCCAGCCAGTATTACCAGAAAGGGAGCAGAGGGACAGAGGAAATAGTGCCGAGCCTGTAGGGGCAAAGCATTTGGGCGATAATTCATCGCATAAATCTACAGTATACAGTCCAAATGCTTTGCCCTCCGATAATTTGAAAACACGCCTTAATATCTCTCCTCTGGTAGATTCGGTTGAACCAGCACCAGAGCTACCACTTACCGATTCTTCGCCAACACCATCTTCATCAACATGGAAACCCCGGCTAGGTTTTTCCCTGCTGTTGCTTTCTTTACTAGCACTGTCGTTGGAGAATGTCGCTGTCACAGCAATTTTCAATAAGTCCCCGATTTTGGGAATAAGAGAACTTGGAGGATTGATTACTCCGAGTTTGAGCAATTCCCTGCTGCTTCTGTGGCTACGGATGTTGCTCATCGTACCACTGATGGGTCTATTGGCTCGTTTTCTCTATCCACCAACTTGGCGAGAGCTCAAGAAATTGATTCAATCCCCAGATTGGGCTCTATGTGGTAGTGTTATCGGCAGCGGCTTCTGTCTATTTTTATCCCAGGTACTAATTTATTTAGCTTTAGGGACAATTTCCCCAGGAGTAGCAGTAACGATTTTCTTTATTTATCCAGTTGCGATCGCATTTTGGGGATTGCGAGGATTGGGTAGATATCCTAACCGTATTATCAGTGGGGCTCTTTTAAGTATCTTGGTGGGGGTTGTACTGAGTATTTTTCAGAGTTCTGTGTCGGGGGGAGTTGTTGCAACAGTTGCAGGTGTTGCCTTCGCTGGGCACATTATCTTAATACAAACCTCCAGGGGAAAACTCCACCCCATCCCCACGAGGTTGATTCATTCTGTAATTGTTTTCTTCTTTTCTACTCTTGGTCTGTTATTTACCTGGAATAATGGTTTAGTATCCGACTCTTTCCCTGGTCTAATTATGGGCAGCGTGGTTTTGGGTAGTGCTGCATTGGTAAGTTATTTACTAAATCACGTTAGCCAAAAGCTACTCCCGGCAACTACCGCATCAATAGTGGGAGCAACAGTACCTGTATTAACGGGATTTGTGGCATTGGTGCTCCTTAACCAAACCATGTCACTACCGCAAATTTTAGGCATGTTGTTAGTGAGTCTAGGAGTTGCTGCTCTAAATTTGAAATTTTAGTCAGCCTCATTTCATTGCACTTTCCCACCAACTTTGCAAAAAGTGGCTATTTGGTGGTATATACCGTGCTTTCTCCCGAATAGCATTGAGCGAATCACGTCGTGCTAATAAATCAAGATTTGTTTTCTCCAACCAATGCTTGATTATTTCTGGGTTTGATTTATATGTCAGGTTTGAAGTGGCAATAATTCTATTATTTTTTTAACTATCGCAGGTGTTTAGATCCCCGACTTCTTGAAGAAGTCGGGGATCTGGAAGTACCCCACAGACGCGATCAGTTGTATTTGCCATTATTTTTTGCTACTATTACCCGGAGGAAATCACCTAAACAAAATCATCGGGGTTGATACCGCGATCGCGTAAGGACTGCAATAGTGTTTCCAAAAGATTGTAGGAAAGTATCATCAACTTTTTCTGGCAGCAGATAAGCTATTTGATTGGGATCTAAGCTAAGTTCGTCAAAGATT
>JAAHHL010001209.1 GCA_010672185.1 Caldora sp. SIO3E6
TCCCGCTGCGCGAAATTTAGAATTTAGAATTTAGAATTTAGAATGCTTATAGAGTAAGTATTCTATCCTCTCAAACTAGTGGGTTATTTCCATGCCCACTGCACTAGATACTCGCCAAACCCACCCCTACAGATACACGAATTTTATTCCAATTTCCAATTTCCAATTTCCAATTCCCAATTCCCAATTCCCAATTCCCAATTCCCAATTCCCAATTCCCAATTCCCAATTCCCAATTCTCAATTCCCATTTCCTATTTCCCGCAAAGTCTCTGATACAGAACGATATTGCCAACCTAATTCTCGACTAGCTTTAGTCCCATCGACCCGCACACAACGGTCATAGATATAATGGACTCGTTCTCTACTTAAAGGTGGCTGCCATTGGAGTAGGCGTCCGATAGGATCAAGTAAGTTACCGACAAATCTTACTAGGGGTTGGGGTACTTCCCGGGGAGCAGGAATACCAGTAACTTGACTAAGCTGATTAAACATTTCGCCGGTAGTAAGTTCTCCTGCAGAAATGATGTATTTTTCTCCTGGTTTACCCTTCTCTGCTGCTAGAAGCATTGCTCCTACTAAGTCATCTACATGAACAATACCCGTAATGCGATCGCTTCCTGCCCAAAACTTTAGCTTCCCAGAGCGAAATTGCTTGATTACTGGGCCAAAATGGGGGTCATCAATACCAAAAATTCCTGATGGTAAAATACTAACTACCGGTAGACCCCGAGTCGCAAATTGGTCTACTATTTGTTGAGCTTGATATTTAGTGCGATCGTAGGCAGAGGAAAAGTCAGTTTGTGTTCTTTGGAAAGTTTCATCAACTAATTGACCTTGCGTATCCCCAAAGATGCCAATAGTGCTGCAATAAACCATTTTCGCAATACCAGCAGCTTGAGCTACTTCTAGCACAGCACGGGTTCCTGCTACATTCACTCGCTCCATTAGAGCCTCATTAACTAGCCCTAATTCCACATAGGCAGCAGTGTGAAAAACCCAGTCTACTCCAGTCATTGCCGTTTTGAGGGCATCCCGGTCAGTGATGTCTCCATACACTAATTGTGCTTGACAACCAGCTAGACGCTCTAAATTGCTTGATTGGCGAACCAAACCGCAAACTTCATGACTTTGTTGCTCCAAGGCTTTTACCAGATGAGAGCCTGTAAATCCATTGGCTCCAGTCACAAGTGCTTTCATATTCCTTGATAATTTTTTGGGAATAGGGAATAGGGAATAGGGAATTGGGAATTGGGAATTGGGAATAGGGAATTGGGAATAGGGAATAGGGAATAGGGAATTGGGAATTGGGAATTAGGAATTGGGAATTGGAGATATACTTCACAGGTGCAAGAACTGCTATCGCAAGTAATTGATATTACCCTTCATTAAGAATTTTGGGAACCCTGAAGAAATCCCCATCAGGGTCAGGAGCTTCTTTAAGGATTGCTTCTCGGTTAGGATAGGGATGTAACTCATCTGGTCTAGTTACATTGCTCACATCAATTGCTCTAGTAGTAGGCGGTACATTATCCGTATCTAACTCACTCAGTTGTTCAAAATACTCCAGAATACCACTCATCTGAGTACTCATTGTTTCTTCTTCTGCCTCCGTCATTTCCAAACGGGCAAGATTAGCAACCTTGTGAACTTGTTCTTTGTCAATCATATTATTGGTTATTGGTTATCGGTTATTGGTTATTAGTTATTGGTAATTCGCTTCCTTTCTTCCTTTCTTCCCTTCTGCCTCCTGCCTCCTGCCTCCTGCCTTCTTATACTAAAAGTAAACATCCATTGAAGAACGCCCTGTGGTTTTTAACCAGTTTTGAGCTTCAATGTAGTTGTTGGGAGCAAGACTAATCGCTTCTTTCCAATAATCCGCCGCTTTACTGAAGTAATCTTCCGCTGCTTCTTCTTGCCCAGCTTCTTTTGCCTGCTCCCCTTGGTAGTGGTGAATCACAGCAATATTATTGAGAGCTTGAGGCAGACGGGGGTTAAGTTCAATCGCCTGATGGTAGAATTCAAGGGCTTGCTTATGTTCACCGTTACTGGCGTAAATCAGCCCCATGTTATAAAGAATATAGCTGCGGTCGTAAGGGTCTTCCTCTAGAACTAGAGCCTCTTTATAGTTATCTAACGCTTCAGCATATTCCCCATCAGCCTGAGCAGACATCCCATCACGGTAGTAGACAAAGGCTTCTTTGGCTTTTTTGTTGGTAGGCAGCATTTTGAGGATGATATCTGCCATCACCGTGAAGGTTTTGTCAATAAAGTTATCGTTTCGTTGACTTCTTGGCATAATAGCTAGCCCCTATCTTTTTGTTGCTGGTGGGAGTGGTTGAGCCACAATACCTTTGACATTATAGGAGAATGTGTTTAGAAGCTGAAATTACACCAAATTTTATAAACATATAAGAGCCTTATCAACCAACATCTAGCTGATTCCATCGTTTATTAACTGATTAACCTTCCCTACCGATGATTGTCCCGTCGAGCATCTTTTTCCCTACACCCTACACCCCACACCCCACACCCTGACTACTTTTCAAGCCCCCTGAGGCTATACACCCTAACCCAACTTGCCTTCTTCAGTCAGAGCCAGCTTAATTTTCGACATCCCCACCGTATCATTGGGATTGAGCTTTAC
>JAAHHL010000121.1 GCA_010672185.1 Caldora sp. SIO3E6
TTGATCGTAGTGAGGCAAATGAACCATTGTTGATAACGATAACAATGGGGTTGAGTCCCAGCCGTTTAGCTGTGAGCAACTCCATACCCGTCATCTGGAATGCCCCATCACCAACTAATGCGATCGCTCGACGGAAGGGATCAGCTAGCTGCGCACCAATCACTCCAGGAACTCCAAACCCCATACTGGCGTAGAACGCTTGACATAAAAAAGATGCGCCTTCCTGCATCTGGATGTCATCTGCGGCAAACAAAGTATCTCCGGCATCGGTTACCAGCATTGTATTGCTGTCCATAAACTGATTGAGTTCGTAGAGTAAACCACTCATAGAAATCTCCCCATTGTCAGGAACTAGGCGAGGTTTCATTGGCCTGATGTTGGCTGGGTTATGATAGGGCAGATCCTTGCTACAACAAAAAGCTGTAATAAATTCTGTAAACAACACATTGGGGTATTCGTGATGCTTAATGGTGAGGCGTTCCGAAGTAGCATAGATCGTGTTAGCCTGAGCAAAGTTAGCAGTGAACATCCCTAAGTTAAAGTCAGTCAGGAACACTCCCAGCATGAGTAAGCAGTCGGATTCTTCAACGACCTTGCGCACAGATAAATCCCCTACCTCACCATTGTAGATACCGATATATTGAGGGTGACTTTCCGGGAAAACTGATTTCCCTAACATTGTTGAACAAACAGGCACACCTAATTTTTCCGCCAACACTACAATCTTCTCTTGCAGTCCAAAGCGATGAAGCTCAACACCAGTCAGGATAACCGGTGATGTTGCTCGATGCAGCATTTCCAGAGTCTCACCAATGGCTTCTGATAAAGTATCTGGATCTGTTTGCTTCACCGGTGGTGGACAGTGTTCAACTTTTTTAATGTCTGCATATACTAAATCACGCGGGATTTCCAAATAGACGGGACGCTTCCAGGTTGTTGCGTAGTCAATAGCCCGATGAATCTCGGCATCGGCGGTGGTTGGATTATCTAAGGTTACTGCATAGATAGTTAGTTCTTCAAAAACATGCTTTTGGGTATCAAAGGTTTTAATTTTATGGTGCAGCAAGTCCCGCTGTTGACGCTCTTGCACACCGGGCCCACCACTTAAGATAACAATAGGTGACTTTTCTGCATATGCTCCTGCTACAGCATTTGCCATATTCAAGCCGCCTACACTGTAAGTAATCACAGCTAAACCCAAACCTCGAATGCGGGAATAGGCATCAGCAGCGAAGCCTACGCAGGGTTCATGAGTCATCACAATGGGTTCAATCTCACTCTCGGCTAAGGCATCGAACAAAGTTAAGACAAAGTCACCAGGAATACCAAAGGCGTGTTGCACCCCATGCTGGTGTAAAAGTTCAAAAATATGCGGTGCTAATTGGGGCATCTTCATTTGCCTCCCCTAAAAGTTCACTCAAACAGACCTCAGTATTGATGTGACGTACTCACACCTCTCTTCGAGTAGGTGTGAGCTTCTCAGCGACTCTAGGCAACCCCAGACATTGACTGAGCTTTTTTAGACAGGTCGTGCGCCCCACGATTCCTGATGTTGATTGCGGCATTATGGTCGCGACACATAGAAGTATGACAAACCGGGCAATTATGTATTCTCTGCGATAGCGGTTTCTTGACTTGATGACCACAATTAGAGCATTCTTGAGAAGTTCCATGAGGCTTTACTGGGACTACCAACAAACCAGCATTTCCGGCTTTGTTTGTAAGTATTGAGATAAATTGCCCCCAGCCTGCATCATGGATACTTTTAGCCAGTCTAGTTCTAGCTAGTCCTTTTATATTAAGCTTTTCAACTACTACTACATCATATTTCTCTATCAGTTGATTAGCAGTTTTGAAATGAAAGTCCTTTCTGGTATCAGCTACTTTTTTATGTTGTTTACCTAGTTTTTGAACAGCTTTTTTACGTCTATTAGAACCTTTTTTACGGCGAGAAACACGTTGTTGAGATTTACGTAATTTGCGTTCTGCACTCCTTAGATACTTAGGGGCTTTGATTCGTTCGTTCTCAGAAGTTACCAAAAAATCATATAATCCGAGGTCAATGCCAACAATTTTGTCAGCCTTGAAGTCAGGTTTAATTGAAGGAACTGTTTGGTCATCTAAGCTCAAAGTTACATAATAACCATCGGCTTTTTTAGTTACCGATACAGTTTTGATTACAAACCCATCTGGAATAAGGCGATGAACAATTACTTTAACATCACCAATTTTGGAAAGAGTGATTTTATTGCCAACAAAATGCTCTTGCTTGAATTGAGGATAAGTAAAAGTTTTATAACGACCTTTAGCTTTGAATCTAGGACGACCCAACTTTTGACTATTGACATCACCTTTAAGCCATCTAACAAAAGCTAATTCAACTTTTTTGGGCACTTCTTGTAGCACCTGTGAATGAATTTTTTTGTACCAAGGACGCTCCTTTTTAAGTTGTTTGAGACTAGCTTGTTGGCTAAAACGGGTAGGTTTTTCTTTTAATTCTGGGAGATGACAAACAAGTGGGCATCTATCAATCGAACAACGATTTTGCTCATACCAATCAAACCTTTGAGCCAATTCATAGTTGTACTGGCATCGCAACATATCAAGAGTATTATCTATTTTTTCTTGCTGTTCTTGATTGGGCTTAATTCTGTATTGATATGCAATCCGC
Organism: Caldora sp. SIO3E6; assembly: GCA_010672185.1. Lineage (GTDB taxonomy): Bacteria > Cyanobacteriota > Cyanobacteriia > Cyanobacteriales > Coleofasciculaceae > Caldora. The sequence goes on from JAAHHL010000121.1 coordinate 2,672, forward strand.
ACTTGCTGAGCACCTCTTGAATTAATTAGTGTCACTATATTAGTATACAATAATTTTGATAAATATTACGTAATTCTTATGAAAAATGATTTTGTCAGTGTCTTACCAAAAATTATGTCAAGAATTTTCGGAGTATTTATCACAAATATACTGGAAAGATGTATTTTGGAGTGGTTCTTATTTCGTAGCTAGTTGTGGCGGTGTAACGATTTCAACTCTACGGACATATATCGAAGGCCAACAAAAACCTGAATAATGTTCGCCTCCTCCACATATTTCCTCCCTCGCTACGCATTGGTCGGAAATATTGTCGTCGTCTCACTCGCATTCATCCCACACCTCCCTTCGGGTAGGATGTGGGACTTCTGCTGTTATTGTTAAACTCGTACTGCTAAACCGGATTTATTAATTAAAGTTTTACTATGGACGCAGCCGAAAGCCCTGTCTATGCAAGAGCAGGGATGTTGGCGAAGCCTCTCGTAGAGAAGGCGAGGTAGCGCTTTTAAGCGCCTTCATTCTGATGTTGGTTTAGAGTCTTTCTACACTGACTCAAATGGCTATCAAGAGCCTAATCCCAGGTTCTTGAGGAATGCTCAATCAGATATTAAGCAAGCTCAACGTCGCATCTACAAGAAGAAGAAAGGTTCAACTCGACGCCGCAAAGCAAGGGCTAGATACTCTCTTAAGCACCTAAGAGTAAGTAGGCAACGGAATGAACACGCTAAAAGGCTAGCGCGTAACGTATGCAAGTCTAAGTGCGATTCGTTCTGGAGAAACCAAGAAATGGGGGGATTCCAGGCTTCAGTAGAGTAACCTAACAAGGTAGAGTTCGCACTTTAATCCTCTGCTGATGACAACTTACTATCCATGTAGGTGAGGAAACCTAGCCGAGCATTAGCAAAGACAGCTAGGGGAGAAAGGGAAAATGGAGATACTCATCGACATCATAACCTAATCCAGAAAACACCAAATCTTACCACCTAGGTGCGGGGATGAAAGCACACAAACTACCAACTCTGGTAGCCCCTACAGAAGAGAATGACCATCAAATCTGTAAAGCGGGGGTGAAAGCAGGAATAAGTGGAAATAGCTGAAAGCACTTACTGCAAGCAAGAGTTCTAGGGGTAGAACAAACGAAGTGTTGATGAGCCATCGATAGGCATAGCCAGGGGATATAAGCTAATAGAGAAATCTAACTCCTGGGTCGGAAACAGCCGACAAGGGAAAGGTATATCAGGTTCTTAGTACCGTGATATTCGCACTACCAAGACCCCGGTGGAGAGACACGCCCTAAAGACTCAATCAATGGATAGTAGGAACGAAGTAACCTCCCAAAAGCTCCTTGTCAAGGTCGATTGAGAAGGTAGGCAGTCAAGCCAAATGCTCAGGGTAGGTGGGATGGTTCAAGAAGCAAACGCCCAACCCGAAATAACGGGTAACGCCAGAAAAAGGATGGCTTAACCGCCGGGATAAGCAGACGTGAACCGCAATGTGTGAAAGTTAGAGTCACCAGTAGTAATGTACAAGCCTAAATCTGATTCACAACTGAATACAGAGGGATGGAAAAGTGTCAATTGGCGCAAAGCCGAAAGATATGTTTTTAAGTTACAAAAGCGAATCTACACTGCTTCACGTCGCGGCGATGTCAAACTAATTCGTAAGCTCCAAAAGACGTTGATGAGGTCTTGGTCTAACAAGGTCTTGTCGGTACGACGGGTAACACAAGATAACACTGGCAAGAAAACGGCAGGAGTGGATGGAATACAATCTCTAACCCCAGCAGCACGTTTTGAGCTAGCAAGTCAAATCAAACTAACCGGAAAATCCCGCCCTACCCGAAGGGTATGGATACCAAAACCGGGAAGAGAGGAGAAGCGACCATTAGGAATACCCACAATGTACGACCGAGCCTTGCAAGCTTTGGTAAAAGCTGCATTAGAGCCAGAATGGGAAGCGGTTTTTGAACCAAATTCTTTCGGTTTTAGACCAGGAAGGTCATGCCATGATGCGATATGGCAAATAAAAAATGCCATCAAGGACAAAGCGAAGTTTGTACTAGATGCAGATATAGCCCAATGTTTTGACCGCATCAACCATAAAACCCTGCTCCAAAAGTTGAACATCAAAGGAAAGGTCAAGCAACAAATTAAAGCTTGGCTGAAATCTGGAGTCATAGACCAAGGAGCATTCACTGCTACATCCGAGGGAACACCACAAGGTGGGGTCATTTCCCCATTACTGGCAAATATCGCCCTCCACGGTATGGAAAACCATATCAAGAAATTTGCACAAACACTACATATCCGATATCCCAACGGAGAAAAGATGTGTAAGAGGGATAAGGTGCGAACCCTAACCCTAGTGAGATATGCAGATGACTTTGTGAGTGCGACCTGAAAGTCGCACGGGAGAGTGGGAGACTCCAGAAGAACTCCCCAGGTAAGTGTCCAAATGCCTGTGTCCATTCTCTCACGGCTTCGGAAGTAATTCAGGAGTCGCACAGCGAGAGGAAATGCCGAACCCAAGTAGATAGTCACATTCAAAAGGGAGGCTAGGGCAAAACCAATATGGACAGCGAACAGCAAATCTATCTCATGCTTCGTGACATCTGACTCCCGAAAGTGACTGACTACGGGAGATTGGGTCAGAGGAATGATGTCATAATGAGCATCATTCGCGGACACCTAACCCCGGAGTAAAGATAGAGTCCTAAGTTGGTTGAATCTCCATCCCGTGTGGAACAGGATAACCCCGAATCGGTCTTTGAGCTAGTTTCCACGCTTAAAGTAGAGAAATCGTAAGATGACTATCAATCCCGATGCGGGTGAGGGAGGTCTTCAGAAGCGAAAGCCATTCCGGGGGAAACCCCAGAGGAAAGCCGAAACAGGTATAACTCGACGGATAGGGCAGGTAATCAACCTGAAATACCCAACCTGAAAGGGTGCTGACAGAAGACTGGTGAATCTTTGGCAATTCAATGTAAGGGAACTGAACTTATTAGGAAAAGTTAGATATGACCTTAACAGGCGTAAACGTAACTAATAAGAACTATACTCATTGGCAATCGATAGATTGGCAAAAAGCTAACCGTATAGTTAAGAACTTAAGACGGCGAATTTTCAAGGCTACTCGTGAGAAACGTTGGAAGACACTCCGAAATCTACAAAGACTTTTAATGAAGTCTTACAGTAATATTCTCCTGGCAGTAAGGAGGTGTACACAAATCAACCAGGGAAAAAGAACTCCTGGTGTTGACGGACTGGTAGTATTGAACCCGACGGGAAGAGGAATACTGGTGGATTCCCTGACCAAATTTATCCCTTGGAAACCACTACCAGCCAAAAGGGTCTACATTCCCAAATCCAACGGGAAAAAGCGTCCTCTAGGCATTCCCACCTTAATTGACCGTTGTCTACAAGCAATAGTCAAGAATTCTTTAGAACCATGTTGGGAAGCACAATTTGAAGGCATAAGTTACGGTTTCAGACCGGGCAGAAGCGCCCATGATGCCCTAGAGAAAATCTTCTGTGGTCTTCGTCCAAACGGGCGGAAAAAATGGGTAGTTGATGCCGACATTCAAGGATGCTTCGATAACATAAGCCACGAGTTTCTGATGGACAAAATTGGAAACTTTCCGGCAAGAAAGCTGATACAAAAATGGCTCAAGGCAGGCTACGTGGAAAAAGGAGCATTCCACACAACAGAAGCTGGAACACCCCAAGGTGGCATTGTGTCGCCTTTATTAGCCAACATAGCCTTACATGGTATGGAGGACGCACTCGGAATCAAATACGACAAACGGGGTCAAATTATTGGCAATCGTATAGTGGTCAGATATGCTGATGACTTTGTCTGTTTGTGCGAAACTTTTGAAGATGCCCAACTAGCTCAAGAACAGTTAAAACTCTGGTTAGGTCAAAGAGGACTACAATTATCAGAGTCAAAAACTCGAATTGTTCACATTACAGAAGGGTTCGATTTTCTGGGTTTCAACATCAGACACTACCGTGATAGTAACAGCAAATCGGGCTACAAACTGTTAACGAAACCGAGTAAAAAGGCAATCAAGGAAATCCGAGACAAACTCCGGCATCTTTGGCTTAAATATAAATCTAACTCAGTCAAAGAATTAATATCGGTACTCAACCCCATCATTAGAGGATGGGCAAATTACCATCGTAAAGGAGTAGCGAGGAAAATCTTTGAGAGCCTCGACCAATGGATGCATAAACGGGCGAGAAGATACGCCAAAAGAAAACATCCCAATAAAAACGACACCTGGAGGAAACAAAAATATTTCGGACGATTCAATTTGGAGAGGAAGGATAACTGGGTATTTGGAGACCACAGCAGTGGAATCCATTTGCTAAAATTCTCTTGGTTTAATATCGAACGCCATGTTCTCATACCTGGAAAATCGTCACCCGATGACCCTAATCCTGAAATTCAAAAATGGTTCATCTCCAAGCGTAAACGAGATTCCAGGAACCAGAAAAAGTCGTGGCAGAAAATAGCCAAAAACCAGCAGTTTGTCTGTCCAGTGTGTAAAGAATCTCTGTTTAACACAGAAGAACTGCACGTCCATCATGTCATCCCTAAATCAAAGGGAGGCAAGGACAGCTACCAGAATCTCCAACTGGTTCATCTAATGTGTCACCAACGGATACATTATGGGAAGCCCTAGTGATTTGCTTGAGCCGTGATACTTGGAAATTTGTACGTCCGGTTCTGAGGGGGGAAGGGGACAGCGATGTCCCTGACCTACCCGACTTTTACACGAAGAATTAGCCGTGATAGAAAGATGTAGACAAATCATATCAGATTGGTTAAAAGGCATAGGTCTGCAATTGAAACCTGAGAAGACGAGACTAACTCACACGCTCCTTCCAGACCTAAGTGAGGATGGTAAAGCTGGATTTAACTTTCTTGGTCATCACATCCAACAATACCGAGTCGGTAAATACCGAAGTGGAAAAAACACATACGGTAGGATATTGGGGTTCAAAACCCTCATCACCCCATCAAAGGAGGCGAGTAAGGCACACCTTGAGGAAATTGGAAGAATCATCAAAAAACACAGGTCATCGCCACAGGCGGAACTAATCAAAGACCTCAATCCTGTAATAAGGGGATGGACTTCTTACTATCAAAACTCGGATGCTCAAACAACCGGGGAACTATCAAAACAAGATTTCCTCACATACCTGAAACTCCGTAGATGGGCAAAACGTCGGTGTGGAAACATTAAACAGGGTCACAAAAAATACTGGAAGACCATAGGCAATAACAACTGGGTATTCGCAACCAATGAAGGGGAAGCGAACCCCCTTCGGTTACTATTACATGGAGAATTCAGTTGCAGTAGCACCTCCTATGTAAGGGTTAAAAGCGTTAAAAGCCCCTTCGACGGCGACACAGTTTACTGGAGTACAAGACTAGGGACACACCCTGAGATGTCGAGTCGAAAAGCTAAGTTGTTAAAACAACAAAAGGGTAAGTGTCCTTGGTGCGAATTACGATTTCAAGAATGGGATGTGATGGAAGTAGACCACAAAATCCCCAGAGCACTAGGCGGTAAGGACGAATGGAAAAACCTACAACTGCTACATCGGCATTGTCACGATGAAAAGACTACCTTAGATGGTAGTTTGAAGTCCTGTAGTGACCAAAGGAAGCACATTGAGTAGCCGTGTGCGGGGAAACTCGCAAGCACGGTTTCGGATGGGAGGGGTGGAGCAGCAATGCTTCCCTCGACCCTAACCGACCTAACAGATAAGATAATAAAAGTATAATTTTTGACAAAAAAATTAAAATTTATTAATATTCTACTCCAGAAACACTCATCAAGGAGAACGCTCCACGAACGGGAGTAAAGGAGTTCATCTCAGGGGGTGACAAGACATTTGAAAAGTACTCAGGGTATGGGTTGTAGGGTTTAGGGTTTGTCACCCCCTGAGGGAGTTCAGGATGTGGAGAACTCCTTTTTCAACTTTTATTAAAAAAACAGAAGATTTGTTATGATTATGTCAAGATAGTAATTGTACTTTGTTATTACAAGACAATATGCCTAGAACGAAACCACCATCCAATAAAGTTCTAACTATTCGCTTACCAGAAGCAGATTTGCAAACTCTAGAAATGTACTGCTTAGCCAAAGGTAAAACTAAAACGGAAGTAATTATAGAGTACATTCGTCGCTTGAAGCGCTATTGCTCAGAATAGGGAGTATTCCCATTGCAGCCAATATCAACTTAATCTATAAGATGCGCGATCGCACAAATTTTGGGTTTCGTTACCTCAACTCAACCTACAAGATGCTTAGTTAAATTCAGGTAGGGGCGCACCGATGTGCGCCCTAAACTACTATAGTGAGTCAGTTACCGGTTATGATAATTCACTAAATATATGTCCAGGGTGGATAAGGATTACTATGGCAGGTAGCAACGTCGGTGCAGATGCGTGGATAACTGAGTATATTACGCCTTGGGATATCTATGTTCACGGCATAACCAAAGTTTTGGCTTATAAAAAAACTGCCTACCAGGACATGTACATAGTCGAAAGTGGTTCTTATGGCAAAGGACTGGTATTAGACGGTAAGTGGCAATCCTGCACTGGGGATGAGTTTATCTACCACGAGTCACTGGTACAACCAGCAATGATTTGTCATGCTTCTCCCCGGAAGGTTCTAGTTTTAGGAGGTGGTGAAGGTGCTACAGTGCGGGAAATCCTTCGCTGGAAGACAGTTGAGCAAGTAATGATGGTTGATATTGATGGGGAGGTGGTCGAGGCTTGCCGGGAACATTTGCCAGAAATGCACCAAAATTCTTTTGATGATCCTCGAACTCAGTTAGTAATCGGTGATGCCTTGGAAGTTTTAGACAAAACTGACCAACAGTGGGATATCATCATTTCAGACCTTTCTGATCCCATTGAAGAAGGTCCCTCGTTTAAGCTATTTACACAAGAGTTTTTCGAGAAACTCCAGAGGGTTCTGGCACCAGGAGGATATTTAACGCTCCAAGCAGGACCAGTAGCACCTGCTGTGTTGAGAATTTATGCTCGTGTGCTGCGTACCCTGAGTACAGTTTTTCCCAATGTCCATCCCTACGCTGCCTATACCCCTACTTACGGTGAGCCTTGGGGATTTGCTCTTTGTTCAGCAGAGACGATCTTAACCCAACCAGAGCCAGCGACTATCGATAAGCTACTCCAAGAAAAAACTACTGGTGGCTTACGTCTATTGGATGGCATAGCATTTTTGGGAATGCTTCAAACTCCAGCTTATGTCCGTCATGCGATCGCTTCAGAAACTGAAATTTATTCTCTGAAAGAACCACCTAAGTTTTTTGGTAAGGGTGCCTTAGGAGAAAAAGAAGGTTAGAACGGGTGAGCAAAAAAAAGAGTGGGGAGTTTGGGGAGATGGGGGACAAGGGAGATTAGCTAGGAAAGTGTCAATAGCTTCAGTTTTAACCTAGAGTAGAAGTAGGAAAAGAACAAAACCATCATTAGCACTTCCACCGATCATGAGTTTATCCCTGAAGCAACTGACTGTTTATCTAACCTTACTGTGCTTAGGCGGTGGTGCAGGAGTTTTGGGTAGTCGCTATATCGTGGCAGAGCAGCAGGTGGCAAACTCTCCTGAAGCAGTTCCGGCTGTATTGCGACCTCTAGAACCTCAGCCCTCAAGTAATAATAGTACTAAAGAAAATCTCAACTTTATTGCTGAGGCAGTCAAGCAGGTGGGACCAGCTGTAGTGAGGATTGATGCGGCACGTCAAGTATCACAGGAAGTTCCAGAAGCTTTCCAACATCCTTTCTTCCGGCGCTTCTTCGGTGATGAGAGGGAAATGCCTAGGCAACGACAACAGATTGAGCAAGGTACTGGTTCTGGATTTATTCTCAACTCCGATGGACGTTTGATTACTAATGCTCATGTGGTGTCAGGTGCTGATGTTGTTGATGTGACTCTGAAGGATGGTCGTAAGTTTGAAGGTAAAGTCTTAGGTAAAGATACGGTAACTGATGTTGCTGTGGTTAAAATTGAAGCAAATGACCTACCAACTGTACGCTTAGGTAAAGCCGAGCAGTTGACTCCAGGAGAATGGGCGATCGCGATTGGTAATCCCCTAGGTTTAGACAATACTGTTACTGTTGGTATTATTAGTGCTTTAGGACGCTCTAGTTCTCAGGTAGGTGTTCCAGATAAGCGAGTTAGCTTTATTCAAACAGATGCAGCGATTAATCCTGGAAATTCTGGTGGTCCTTTGTTGAATGCCAAAGGAGAAGTGATTGGGATTAACACTGCTATTCGTGCTAATGCTCAGGGATTAGGCTTTGCGATTCCGATTGAAACAGCAGAACGCATTGCTAATGAATTGTTTAGCAATGGTAAGGTAGAGCATCCTTACTTAGGAATTCATATGGTGAATCTGACACCAGAATTAAGAAAAGAAATCAACCAAGATAGTGACACTAACTTAAAAGTAACCAAAGACAATGGTGTGGTAATCTTCCGTGTAGTTAAAGATTCACCAGCTGCTCAGGCAGGTTTCCAAGCTGGAGATATTATTGAAAAAGTTGGTGGTAAACCGGTAAGCAGTGCAGCTGAGGTACAACAGAACGTAGAAATTAGTGAGGTAGGTACGGATTTAGAAGTTGAAGTTAACCGTCAAGGTAAGATAACAACCATTGTGGTAAAACCGGGAGCTTTCCCAGCGGATGAGTAGTAGCGTGGCACAGCTAAAATGGTGGTGAGATAAAGCTGAGGGAGCTGAGGGAGCTGAGGGAGATAGGGAAAAATCTATATCTACTCATCACTCATTACTCTTGAGAAACTAAAAATGACAACAAGATGCCTGAGTTGCTTGATATGACTAGTTTCTAACCTTATTTTTAGGCAAGAAAAACTCTTGTTCCTC
>JAAHHL010001210.1 GCA_010672185.1 Caldora sp. SIO3E6
TGGGAGAGCCTAGAAAACCTGCTATAATGTTTCCTTCTGCAGTGAGGGTAATTGCCCCTCCATCCCCTGCTACACCAGAATAAGAGTAAGAGGGAGAGCCGAGAAAACCTGCTATAATGTTTCCCTCTGCAGTGAGGGTAATCTCACCTCCATCCCCTGCTACACCAGAATAAGAGTAAGAGGGAGAGCCTAGAAAACCTGCTATAATGTTTCCTTCTGCAGTGAGGGTAATTGCCCCTCCATCCCCTGCTACACCAGAATAAGAGTAAGAGGGAGAGCCGAGAAAATCTGCTATAATGTCGTCCCCTGCAGTGAGGGTAATTGACCCTCCATCCCCTGCTACACCAGAATAAGAGTAAGAGGGAGAGCCGAGAAAATCTGCTATAATGTCGTCCCCTGCAGTGAGGGTAATTGCCCCTCCATCCCCTGTTTCACCGGAGACATCAAGAGTTCCAGAAGCAATGGCAACTCCTGCCTCTGTCGGAATAGTGATTCCTGAACCCGTTAACTGCACTGTGCCATCTGAGTTAACTGTCAACCCTGTAGCATTCCCCAAATTGCCCCCAGTCAGCAATCCAGGTAAGTCCACAGAGTTAATTCCCTGAGCAGTTGGTAAACTACCATCATTATTGGCTGCTACTGACTCAATTTCTAAACTCAGCACCATCCCTTCTTGGCTAATGCGTACAAGATTCTCCCCTGGTACTGCCGTAATCGTAATCTCACCCCCTGGTGCTGAGATTGTCCCAGTATTGATAACCGTGCCACCCAACAGAGTCAAGTTATTTCCCTCTCCTACTGCCAACTCTCCGACGTTGACAATACTCCCTGGCTGACCCATAGTGAAGGCAAAACTGTTAGGATTACCCACCAAAGCCTGATAGTTATTATCTCCAACAGCATTGAACCAACCGCCAGCAAAGCCAATGCCATTAGCAGTAGTAGCAGTGAAAGAAGCTGGCACATCTAACCGAGCATTCGCACCAAAAATCATCCCAGCAGGATTCATCAAGTAGAGGTTGGAGTTACCCCCAGTTACCTGAATCAACCCATTGATAATCGAAGGGTTACCCCCAACCACCTGTCCCAGGATATTGCGAATGGACGGATTAGAGAGAAAATTGGCAATCTGGTTCGCATCAAGACCGAATTGCTCAAAGCTATGGAAAAGATTCGTTCCGTCGCCTGAGAGTTGCCCCCCCTTGATATCAAGGCGGTTGCCATCAGGGGTGATAATTGTATTAGTGCCATCTAGAGCTGGAGTAATTGCCTGAGCTAGAACCATCTCCTGACCTGGGTTCAGTGCTGTTGAGCGAGGGAAGGAGAACTCAGAGGTAAAAGTTTCTGACACAGCAGGAGTAGCAGTCGCAATATCGCGAAGAACATCAGTACGGTTGCTATGAAAGGCAACAACTGTAACAGTGTCGTCAATTTTCGGACTAATTTGCGCCTGTGCCTGTTCCTTGCCAATAGCTGCCAAAAAGGTAAAGGTAGTCAGCAACAAACCAGTTTTTTTCAAAGTTGATAGCATTAGATTCTTACTCAGACTTACAACAGGGAACAAGAGGCTCTGAGACTATCTCGTCCAAACCAACTAACGGATGCTTTAACAATTTCGCCCAGTTTGCAGCGAGTGAACTATCCTGAGGCTTGGCGCGGCGTAGTTCAGCCAGTTCGGTAAAAGTCTCGTGCCACCAACCATTTTTGGCATAAAGAGCAACACGCTCTCGTGGTGATACTTGCTCCAACTGGCTCCTCAGCATCGCAGTCAGTGGCTCCCGCTTGATCACCCCATTGACAGCAAGAAAGTCAGACTCCCTGGCTGGTTTGCAGAAGAAAAAGAAGCGCCAACGGTACTTTTTGCCAATCTCCAGCGGTGGCGCAGTCTCCGGAAGACGGAAGCTGATAATCCCTGCTCCATCCTTGACCTGGAACCTGGTCTGGTAGACTCTGTTCTTGGTATCCTCATCCTCCAGTACCAACTCTACAGAACCTGACCGATAGGGCATATAAAGCCAGAAGGTTGGATAAGCAGCAACCGTTACTCCCAAGTTAGTAGCAGGCACCAAGGCGGTGAAGGGCTTTTCCTGTTTGGGACAACCAGGACGGCTTCCCGCGTCTTCTCGGTCACCGGGAGCTCCATCGTTCGGTGGCTCAAACTCCAACACTGGCTGGGATGGGTTTATCGCAATTGCCCAAGCAGGCTCTGCCCATAATCCTCTAAAGCCACCAATAAAGCCAACCAGTACCACAGTGAGAGGGAAGATAAGCGTAATTCGCTGCTGTGACCATTTGATTAAGGTCATAGTTCAGGAACATCTCAATAGGTGTAAATTCATCAAACGCAAGCGCAAGTTGTATGAGCTGTGCGTAGATATCAAGTATTTAGATGCCCCTACTAAGCCGTGTTTTGTTGATGAGAACACCCTGCCTTGCTAACGCCAATGCACCCCCCAGCAGTGGCTACCAAAGCTAAGGCTGACGGTATCAGGGGCACCCATCCACCTTGGATTAATAGTAACTTCTCAAAAAGCCAGGGGTCGCTCGCCGCGAAAACTTAGGCCGAAGAGAGAGAGATTGTCTCGGCGAGAGTCCCCTGGCTTTCCATTGCTTTTTGAACAATGAGTTCCCCCAAGGTGGGAAT
>JAAHHL010001211.1 GCA_010672185.1 Caldora sp. SIO3E6
ATTCAAGTTAGTTGTATCTTATGGGTACAAGAACGGTTTTTGGAGTAAAACTTTAGTGGAGTAAGTAGGTTGGGTGTAGCGATAGCGTAACCCAACACTGGGGAGTGTGCTGCGTTGGGTTTCACTTTGTTTCACCCAACCTACATTTTTAGGTGTGTTACGGTACTATTTTACTTAAATTGAAAGACCTAGCCGTATACCGAAGACAACATGAACAACTAGCAAGATCATAATCGTACTACCGAGATAAGCATGAGCAGTACGAAACAATTCTTTCTTGTCTCCACCAAAACCAATCAGAGAGAGGGCTGTATTAATTCCTAATAAAACTACGGCTAGAGAACCAGTCCAAAAATGTGGACTTTCCAACAGTGGTTGCTTCTGCATAACCAGGGATAGAACCCCTCCTGTGTAACCCAGGGAGAGAAACAGGAACATCAAAGGAGCCATCTGACGGTGAGACTCACGACTTTTCGCTGCTACTTCTCCATCTTTTGTCAGGCGACTGCGCCATCCCATATAAGCAACGAAACTACCAAGAACAAAGATCACGATTCCCATCATAACAGGATGTCCCCAGTGAATAATCGGTTCAGGAATGCCTAGGGTACGAAACCAAGCTGCCAAGGGTTCTAGGTATTGACTCAATTGTTCTGCCATTAGTTTTCCTTCCTCTGTCTTGACATCTTTGTTTGTATCATTTTTCTTTGAGGATAGCTTGTCTGAATTCCTTGACTGCTTCCACCTTGGAAGCCATCATCAAACAGCGAGATAGCTCTTTGATGTTTAAATCTGGCAAAACTTCCGAATGCTCAATTCGCTCGTATCCAAATTCCCGCAAGTGGTAGAGTCGGAATAAACCATCTTCCCAAAACCAGACTTCAGGAACACCTAAGGCTTGGTAACGAGTTAACTTGCGATCGCTGCCGCTAGTAAAGATTACCTCAATCGACAGTTCCGGGGTAGTAGCAGTTGAGCTACCGATAGCGAAAGATTCGTCAGCTTGTGCAGAAGCCTCCTCTTCTTTCTCCTGAGTAAAGCTACCTAGGGGATTGAACTCGATCTCTTTCTCCATAAAATACACAATTAGCAATCCCGCAATCATACGGCTGATTGATTCGTGCTCTGGGGAAACTGCCAAGATTTCAACTTCTCCTCTGTAATAACTCAGCCTTACTCCGGGGGAGTCAGTAAAGCTCTCCTGGAGTAATTTGAACTGTTGCCAACTCATTCCAGAGTGGACTAATCGTTGATCTTTGGTTCTGTCTAGGGTTTGCATCACTATTTTAGGGTGTGGGGTGTAGGGTGTGGAGTTTGGGGTACAATCTTACCCACACTTTTAAGCTTGTCACAGTCGCCTAAGACCTACCATCTACCACCTACGTCCCTTCATTAAACACCAAAGGCCATCCTAAACGAGTTGGCTGCTGATAAACTCGTTTGAGGGTATTGATGTCCCTGGCAGAGATGGGAGGAGGATTGCGGACTTTGGAGAAGTAGAGAGCGTCAGTTTCTAAGGGACTATGACCCCAGATACCCAAGGCATGACCAAGTTCATGACGAGCAGAAGCCGTGGTTTGCTTGATTATATGTTCAGGACTTAGTGAAATAGTAAACCTATGGGATAAAATAGGGAAGGATGCCTCTGGCGTTTCCCGCAAGTAAAATTTATAACTAGCTTCAGCAGAGCGAGCACGAGGTAGCTCAAATCTGCCTGTTTCTCTGTTCCTGACAGGTTTTAGAGGAGGACTTGAGCGCCAAATCGAGATATCTGCGTCTTCTGCTTGGGTAACTAGTTCTAGGGGTAGATACATGCTCCAATCCTCGACAGCAGTTAAGACATCCTCAAGCCAAAGATGGAACTGCCTTGCACTAGCAGAAGCTTCTGCCGGTTCTGTTGGTCTTTCCACATAAACTTTAACGGGAAACTCAGACCAAATCAAATATCCTGCGGGAGTTGGCTTAATCTCAGCAAAGTAGTCATCAGCACCAGTAGGATTTTGCCATTGCTCCAGTGTTGTCGGTAGGGGATGGGTTTGAGGATTTGGTAGAGTCAGCTGTGATGAGTTATCTTGAGCATCGACTTGCTCTAAGGGAGTCACAGTGAGTAGCAAACTGCTCAGGAATGCTATCCCTAGTAGGATAAAGGGACGAGTTTTTCTGTTAGCGATCGCACTGAAGTTAAGAGCAGGAGGAAAGAAAAATGACACGCACACCGGTAAAATTAACCTTTGAACAATACCTCGAATACGATGATCGCACAGATAACCGCTATGAGTTATTCAATGGAGAATTAATCAAAGTGCCACCAGAAAGTGGAAAAAATAACTGGATCACCCTCTGGCTAAGGGATAAATTAATCCTATTGGTTAAACCAGAGTTAATTAGACCTATTGGCTGTGAATTGCAAGTTCAGGGCAATCCACAAAACCGTTATCCAGATTTGGTGATACTGAGAGAGGAGCATCTGAGCCAAATCGAAAGGCGACTAACTATCACCCTTAATATGGTTCCCCCACAGTTGGTGGCTGAGGTAGTTAGCCCTTACCGCAACCAAAACGAGGAAAACTACCGACGTGACTATATTGAAAAGCGACAACAATATGAACAGCGGGGTATTCCTGAATATTGGATT
>JAAHHL010001212.1 GCA_010672185.1 Caldora sp. SIO3E6
TAGTCTCTCCCCGTCTCCGTGTCCCCGCGTCCCCGCGTCCCCGCGTCCCGCGTCTCTTTCAAGTCAGGAGGGGGGATGAGTTATCTCCTTAACCTTGTGCCATCGGGGATATCTAATTCGATATTAGGCCCTCGGTCTAGTACTTCAATATCCCACTGACCACGACGACTAGTTTCAAAGACTATATAACGCCCATCAGCACTAATGCTGGGGTTTCTTAACCAACTAACATATCCTGGAGTCAGGCTCTGGGAGCGATGGGTGACCCGGTCATAGATTTTAATTTCTGTGCGTCCTTGGGTGCTGGCAAGGTAAGCAAGGTAGCGACCAGTATAGCTCAGGCTAGGACTCTCGATAATCACTTCTTGTTGATTTAAGCGGAGTAGATCTACTAGCTGTTGCTTCTGCAAATCATACATAAGCATTTGGCGATCGCTACCTCGGTTGGACATAAAGGCAATAAATCGACCATCACCGCTCAATGCTGGTTGCTCATCCGTGTAGCGGCTATTAAGGGTAGATGGGGCAAATTGCTGGTTGGTCGGACCACAGGCGACAACCATACCTGTCAAGCTTAACCCAATAGTCCAACTCAGCCATTTTTGCATTAGGGAACTCCAAGAAATAAATTATCCCAATAATTTTAGGACTTGCCTTACTTCCTCAGCTCCCTCAGCTCCCTCAGCTCCCCCAACTCCCCCAGCTCCCTCAGCTCCCTCAGCTCCCCCAACTTCCTCAGCTCCCTCAGCTTCCTCAGCTCCCTCAGCTCCCTCAGCTTTCTCTATCAATAATCATAGCCACTGGAATTCTTGTTTTCTTCCTCAGAAAAATCTATTGGTTGGAAATCAACATAATCATCTGGTGGTATCTTGTCAATATTAGCTGGCTCATCTTCAAAAGGTTGAGATCTTTCTCTTTCTGTTGATGGACGACGCCTTCTTGGACTGGAAAAAGCTTCTGAAGAAGTGCTTTCTGGGGGTTGAGAACGAGGACGTCGAGAGCGGGGTGGTTGGTCTTCTTCCCAATCACTACCGAGGGAAGCCTCCCAATTATCTACAGGTGGTTCTGGAGGACGGCGGCTTGGACGAGAACGTGGTGGCTGGTCTTCTTCCCAATCACTACCGAGGGAAGCCTCCCAATTATCTACAGGTGGTTCTGGAGGACGGCGGCTCGGACGAGAACGTGGTGGTTGGTCTTCCCAGTCACTATCCAGAGAAGCATTCCAACTATCTACAGGTGGTTCTGAAGAACGGCGGCTCGGACGGGATGGACGTTTACGGGGACGCTCTCCTGAGCCATAATCTTGTGAACTACTTCTACTTCTTGAACTACGTACTTCTCCCTCATACCTGTCTGTACGGCGATCGCGGTAATCATCACTTCCTCGAAGCCGACGACGATTGCTGTATCGCTCTTCCATTGAGTCTAGTTCTTCGTAATCTTCAACCTCTGCTTGTTGTGTGCGATACACGCGACTTACGGGTCGCTCATCATCCACAATGGGTGTATTGCGCTTCGCTTGTTCTGTAGCAATACTCCGTAAACGAACGGTTTCAAAAGCAAAAAAGACAGCAGAACCAGCCAATAGATATTGACTAAATTGCAGAATCGGGTCAAGCCGCCATCCTTGGGTTAGAAGAATCAAGCCGCACAAAAGTCCGACCGCTGAAAAAAATATATCGTGGTCTCGTGAGAGCTCTGGACGTATAGAGCGCATAAAGTAGAGACCTACTCCTGCTACTGCCAGAAAAATACCCAGAAGACTAGCTGAGTTTGCCCCAAGATTTAGCTGTGCTAGAACAATCGCTGAATTTAGCCCGAAGTTTGTTACCATCGTTACCCTCCTTCGTCAGTTCTATCGTAACGAGTTCTGTATACAAACCCCTACTTTATATCGATAAAAATCGAAATAGGGCAGTTGAGATACTCACTGCCCTATGCTTTAGCTGAACTGTGAAAAACTACAGTCCCTGTTTAATAGCGTTGGATTTTATCCTTCTGGCTAATCCAGATTAGTGATACTGTCACGGGGATAACCACAATCACAGTACCCCAAAAAAGACTCCAGAATAAATTTGCTAACGAAGGCGTCATGGAACTTCAACCCTTGTTGATATTTTTTAATGTGTGAGCTACCTGATCTCCTCAAGGGATATAGGTTTCCTGTCTCATCAGCTGATGCCTCCACTTTCCCGAAGAAAAGCTTTGGTCTGACTCAGCTTCCCCAGGCAGACTCCCTGGCTCCCAAGGAGTATATTTTTTTGACGCTTGGTTATCGCGTTTTTGGTTGGGTTGCCAACCAATTGTGTCTTTATGTTACCAGTTTCTGTGATCATATCAGCTTAACAATTGCCAAAATCTACTCTCACAGAGGAACACAGACATTTTCCTCAATATATCTTAATAAAAATGAGAGTGATTTCAGAAAAATACTTTACAAAACTTGAGAATTGATTTAATATGTTTACATACAGACATACAAAACGTCTGCCGAACCTTGATAATTCATTAAGTTATTATACCTAGCATGACTACCACCCTTCAGCAACGCGAAAGCGCTTCTGTTTGGCAGCAGTTCTGCAACTGGGTCACCTCCACCAACAACCGCCTCTATGTAGGTTGGTTCGGT
>JAAHHL010001213.1 GCA_010672185.1 Caldora sp. SIO3E6
CTCCGATCTATATGAACCAGGAAAGCTTACGCATTAAAGAGGGTGAAGATAGTCCTCAAGATATCCGTCGTCATGCCGAAGAGTGGATTGAGCAAAATCAAGAGTTGTTTGATAGTTGGATAGAAGAAGCGAAAGCAGCAGGCAAAGCAGTTATCCTCGATAGTAAACAGTAAAAGTGTTCAGAATAATCTGGCTAATATTCATTCTGGTGGGGGCGCAAAGCTTGCACCCCCACCAGTATCTATGTTTCCTAACCAAAAAGCTAGATTTTTAATCATTCCGATGCAACCGGAATTGATATTACCTATCGGACAACAGCCAAAATACCAATTTCCCTAAGCCGAATTAGGTAGGGAATTGAGCATCAGTTTCTTCAATATTAGGCGCAGTTCATCTCGTCCTTGGACATTGTCCAGGCGGTAAACTACTTGTCCGTTTTCAAACAAGAGCAATGTTGGCAGAGACTTGAGTTGATAAGTATTGGCAAGCTTGAAATTATTATCAGCGTTAACCCTTAATACTTTGACTTGAGTGCCCCACTCCAACTGAAATTCCCGTAGTATTGGTTGTATTATTTGACACAATCCGCACCAGGGAGCCCAAAAATCTACTAAAACTGGTTGAGAACTTTTTAAAACCTCTTGTCTAAAAGTCCGCTCATTGACAGACAATACCATGGTCTCTCAGAATATATAGGTTTTTACAAATCTTTAGGATTATGTTACATCCAATTGGGATCATCTGAACAAAAGATTTAAAAGAAGGCGACTGATGGGGGGATGGGGAGATGGGGAGATGGGGAGCGGAGGAGCGGAGGAGCAGAGGAGCGGAGGAGCGGAGGAGCAGAGGAGCAGAGGAGCAGAGGAGCGGAGGAGCGGAGGAAGAAGAATACAATTTTCCTTAACCCTTGGAGTATTTCCTTATATAGGTTTTTTTTAGAACCACTACGCTATATATGGGAGTTGACAAAATCACGACCTTTTAACTTGTCACCATTGCCTAACACCTAACTTAAATAGGGTCTGCTTCAGGAAGTGGGTCAGCCATGCCAGAGAAAGGTTTCAAGCATTTGCAAGCCCAAAAAGTCCTGTGAAAATTGCATCTCTTGGCTCAAAAACCTGGCATCGACTTGGGAAATCCCTGGGTAACCTTGGGGGATGCAAATGCCCAAAACGGGGATAAATGCTGCATTCGTTCTTACTTATTACTTGTTACTTGTTACTTATTACTTTTTCAGCAAACCCTAAAAAAGGATGCCCCCACCACAGAAGCCAGATGAAACCAATAACACCTAGGTAAGCAGGGCGAAGAAATTCTTCCCATTTGATAGTCTGGCGTCCTTGGAGAATTGCCAAGAAGGGGATTACAGACGTGCGAACTTTTGCTACCTCAAATGCCTCCCCATAACGGGCTAACATGCGTCTGTCGCCATGCCAGACGGCAAAGAGATGATGCAAAATTAACCCTACAGAGGTGAGCAGGGTAAAGGTAGTACCAATCCAAAGAGTGTGGGCGATACACCAAATTACCTGCCCTACCATTTGGGGATGCCTGGTGATGCGAATGATGCCAGTCTCGAATAGATGAACTTCCGGTTTTTGGATGGCGGCAATTTCTAAGAGGTTGAAGGTTGCTGGATAAAGAAATAGGAATGAAATTGCTGAAAGCACCCAGACTACTGCTTGCACTCCTGGAGTTCCTTGAACCTGCCACAACTGCCCGCCATCATAGCGGTGATTGATAAAGTAAATAATTAATACAATAGCTAGGGGAAGGCTAACTAGGGCAAATAAAACACGATATAATCTAGCTCCTATGCGTTGTTCACCCCAAGGTCTGAGGGCTGCTAAGCCACTGTGAGCGATCGCAAACCCTAGCAGTAAACTGCCCATGACGAAATGGCTGGAAGTCAGCCAAGGAAAAAATTTCATAAAAATTTCTACAGAAATAGACCCTTGAAACACTCGATTCTATCAAGTATTGGGGATATACTTGCTCCCTTGGTGTGTTACTGTCAATGTCAGCGAAGGTTTATATATTCATTAGGGGCAATCCATCGCTTGAGTCAAACCCCATCTCAATAAAAATGTTGGTTGCCTCAGTTTCTCCTTGCCCTGAGGTTTAGCCTATGTCTGATCTTCCTTTCACTTTAGATCAACTCCGTATTCTCAAAGCGATCGCTTCTGAGGGGAGTTTTAAGCGTGCTGCCGATAGTCTGTACGTTTCACAACCTGCTGTTAGCCTACAAGTGCAAAACTTGGAAAGACAGTTAAATGTACCGTTATTTGACCGGGGTGGACGCCGTGCCCAACTTACGGAAGCAGGACATTTATTGCTAGAGTACGGAGAAAAAATCTTGACTCTGTGTCAAGAAACTTGCCGTGCTATTGAGGATTTACAAAATCTTCAAGGTGGTACCCTGATAGTGGGGGCTTCTCAGACTACGGGCACTTATCTTCTTCCACGTATGATTGGCATGTTTCGACAGCGCTATCCGGATGTTGCCGTACAATTGCAGGTTCATTCCACTCGCCGCACTTCCTGGAGTGTTGCCAATGGACAGGTGGACTTGGCAATTATTGGTGGTGAAGTTCCTAGTGAACTACAAGAAACCCTGCAAATTACTCA
>JAAHHL010001214.1 GCA_010672185.1 Caldora sp. SIO3E6
TAGCTATGGTCTAGCTATCGTTTTTCTCACTTTGGTGATTCGCTTTGCTCTGTTTCCCCTAAACGCTGGCTCAATCCGCAATATGAGGCGGATGAAAATTACTCAACCGCTGATGAAAAAGCGGCAAGAGGAAATTCAGAAGCTCTATAAAGATGATCCTCAGAAACAGCAGGAGGAAATGGGGAAAATTTTTAAAGAGTTCGGCAACCCTTTAGCCGGGTGTTTACCATTGCTATTCCAAATGCCGATTCTCTTTGCACTATTTGCTACTTTAAGGGGCTCGCCATTTGCTGATATTAACTACTCAGTCAACCTCCAAATCTTGCCGAGCGAAAAAATAGAGTACATCCAACCCCAAGCTTTTGCCACCAAACCCCAAAACATTTACATAGCAGATGGAGTTCACGCCCAAGTTTCTGCTCTGCTTCCCGCCGGGAAACGGTTGGTAGTTGGAGAACAAACCAAAGTAGATTTTCAAACCGTTGAAGGAAAACCCCTCAATGCTTTACTGGCTGATTATCCAGATACCGAAATCATTCCTAACTGGCAGGTAACCAAAGGTCAAGAACGAGTCTTAATTAAGGATGATGGTACGATCGAAGCCTTAGAACCAGGAGAAGTAACACTTCAAGGTACAGTTAATGGACTAGCCGCCAATAGAGGATTCCTCTTTATTGACGCCCTAGGGCGGGTCGGTGCTTTTGAAGACGATGGGACAATTCACTGGGATATCTTCGCCATGATTGTCTTTTTTGGCCTTAGTATGTATGTTAATCAGGTACTCTCTGGTCAAAATTCCAGTGATGCCAACTCCCAGCAAAATGCAGTTAACAAATATCTGCCAGTAATGTTTTCTGGGATGTTTTTCTTCTTTCCCCTACCCGCTGGGGTGTTGATGTACATTGTGATTGCCAATATTTTTCAGACAGTCCAAACTTTCATTCTGATGCGGGAACCCCTGCCAGAAAACATTCAGAAGATGATGGAGCAGCAAGAAAAAGAGGCAAAAGCGAAAGAGGGAAGAGATGCACTACCTTTTGAGCCTAAGCGTTCTAAGAAAGAAGAAAAGGAAAAGTCCGAGGAGCGTCGAGATGAACTACCTTTTGAGCCTAAGCGCTCTAAAAAAGACGAATCTACCTCTTCTGAGCGCAAACGTGCTAAAAAAGAGGAAAATAAAAGTAACACTAAAGAATCATTACCTTTTGAGCGCAAGCGTTCTAAGAAAAAAGCTTCGAGTTAATTATGAGTAATCAGCCAATGGCGCGAGGTGAGCAGTGGCTGGAAACACTTCTGCGCTTCTTTCAATTAACTGCTGAGGTAAAGGCAACAAATACAGAATCCTTAGATGGAAATGAGCATAGCTACTGGTTGACCATAGATCACACCAAACTGACACCGGAACAAATACAAATTCTGATTGGTTTCCAAGGAAAAACCATTGATGCCATCCAATATCTAGCTAATACAGTTTTGAACTTGGAGCAAGAACAAGAGCAGCAAGCTTCCTATACTGTTGAACTTGATGGCTACCGGGTTAAGCGTCAAGCCGAACTCCAAGCGATCGCAACTCATGCAGCAGAGCAAGTCCGCATTACGGGCAAGGAGTTTGAACTAAAGTATTTGTCCTCAGCAGAGCGGCGTCAAGTTCATAACCTATTAAAAGACTGTGACGATTTGAAAACGCAAAGTCGGGGACAAGAGCCAGACAGGAGATTAGTTGTTAGTCGGCGCAGAAGAATTGAAGAGGTTAGCCATTAAGCATTATTAAGTTTTGACTTAATTCTTAACCTGCGCCTTTAGGAGAACACTAGAAAGAGTCATGGAGGCAATTTATATTCCTGGGCTACTGAAATTACCAGCTCACACAGAGGTAATTGAGGTAAATGAGTGCTTTGCTGGTTTGGAAACCCTAACTCCAGTAAGAGGACGCATAGAAGTAACCCATAAAGGAAATTACCTAGAGGTTTCAGGTCAAGGTTCAACCATTATTACTTTGACCTGTCACCGTTGCTTACAACAGTACAATCACCGTTTAAAAGTTGATGCATCAGAACTAATTTGGTTAGACGAATCAGCAGAACAACCAGATTACGTTCCCTTAGAGCGAGAAATCCCCCTGGAAGATTTAGTAGAAACCTTGCACCCCCAGGGTAACTTTGACGTAGATACTTGGTTATACGAGCAACTTTGCCTAGCCATGCCTCTACAGCAGCTGTGTGCTCAGGAATGTCCAGGAATCCCAGTTAATGAGCAAGGTAGTCTTTCGTCGCCAAAGGATCGGCGTTGGGAGGCCCTAGAATCCTTTAAGGGGAAACTGCTATAGATGGTAGTGGCGCGACACAGCTAAAATAGTGGGTTAGAAACGGGTTTTGAAGTAATAAGTAATAAGTAATAAGTAATAAGTAAGATACAAGAAAAACTTATCACATCGGTTATAATGCCTATAAATCGATATCTACTCATCACTCATTATTCATTACTCATTACTCATTACTTCGTATTCCACACTTTTAGGTGTGTCGTGCTAGTAGTACCGTGACACAGCTAAAATAGTGAAATAGATTTTTGGCTTAAATCCTTGATTTATAAGCATTATAACCGATAGGATAAATTCTTAATGCC
>JAAHHL010001215.1 GCA_010672185.1 Caldora sp. SIO3E6
AGCTGCTGTACTTTTCTCAATAGGTTGGTTGTTTTTGCTGTGATTTTCTGTTAGGATTACGGATAATGGAGAAGTTTTGCACATATAGAGTATCGTAGGGGCGGGTTTAGGGATAACCTATCCCATTTGACCCGAATATTAGAATCAAAACCCGCCCAATATGTTGCCGGTTAGTACAACCAATTCCCCAAATTCCCAGTTTTTGATTCCCAGGTTATCGTTAGGGCGAGTTTTGTATTAAAGTTGTCGCCAAATGCGATAAGGATGACTCTAAACCAGACCTTACAGATTTACATAATTTCATTCTCAATTCTCAATTCTCAATTCTCCATTTTTTATTGTGTTTGCTGTTATTGTTTGTTAGGATTACGCATAATGGAGAAGTTGCGCACCTATAGAGTATCGTAGGGGCGGGTTTAGGGATAACCTATCCCATTTGACCCGAATATTAGAATCAAAACCCGCCCAATATGTTGCCGATTAGTACAACCAATTCCCCAAATTCCCAATTTTTGATTCCCAAGTTATCGTTAGGGCGAGTTTTGTATTAAAGTTGTTGCAAAATGCGATAAGGATAAACCATTACTCGCCCCTACAGATTTACAGAATTTTATTCCAATTCTCAATTCTCAACTGCCGTTTGCATCCTGTCGAAGCTGTTCAATGTTTTCGCGAGTGATTTTGGTGTGAGGATGTTCATCACCTAAGAGTTTTTCGCACAATGCAAGTGCTTGGAGATAGAGAGGTTCTGCCTCCTCATACCTCCCTTGTGCATTGTAGAGTCCTGCCAGATTATTGATGCTAGTAGCCACAGAGGGATGTTCATTCCCTAAGAGATTTTTCCTCAACTCAAGTGATTGGAGATAGAGAGGTTCTGCCTCCTCATACCTCCCTTGTGATTCGTAGAGTCCTGCCAGATTGTTGATGCTAGTAGCCACAGAGGGATGCTCATTAACCAAGAGTTTTTTCAACAATGCTAGGGCTTGTTGATAGAGAGGTTCTGCCTCGTCATACCTTCCTTGTGAATAGTAGAGTCCAGCCAGATTGTTGAAGCTAGTAGCTACAGATGGATGTTCATTACCCAAGAGCTTTTTCCTCAATGCAAGTCCTTGAAGAAAGAGAGGTTCCGCCTCCTCATATCTCTCTTGTGACTTGTAGAGTCCAGCCAGATTGTTGATGCTAGTAGCCACATCGGGATGCTCATTACCTAAGAGCTTTTTCCTCAATGCTAGGGCTTGGAGCAAGAGAGGTTCTGCTTTTTTATACCTCCCTTTTGATAAGTGGAATAATGCCAAATTGTTGAAACTAGCTGCCACATCGGGATGCTCATTACCCAAGAGCTTTGTACTCAATGCAAGTGCTTGTTGATAGAGAGTTTCTGCCTCTTCATACCTACCTTGTGACTCGTAGAGTGCTGCCAAATTGTTGATGCTAGCAGCCACAGAGGGATGTTCATTCCCTAAGAGCTTTTCATACAATTCCAGTGCTTGGATAAAAAGAGGTTCCGCTTCCTCATACCTCCCTTGTGAATAGTAGAGTAAAGCCAGATTATTGATGCTAGTAGCCACATTGGGATGTTCATTACCCAATAGCTTTTTCCTCAATGCTAGGGCTTTGAGATAAAGAGGTTCCGCCTCCTCATACCTTCCTTGTAACTTGTAGACTCGAGCCAAATTGTGGAAGCTAGTAGCTACATCCGGATGTTCATTACCTAGGCGAGTTTTTGCTTCCAAGCAACATTCTTCATACCACTTAACTGCTGGAAGCAAAGTTCCTTGCCCCTCATAAAAACTACCTAAACCACTAAAAGGTTTGATTAAATCCTCATCTTTCAACCAATTCTTGTGAACTGTTGCTGCTTCTGCCAGGTGAGGAATAACAGGAGTAGCTTGAGCAATATCTCGCTGAATTGGTTCATCAGGAATTTTTTGTGCCTCTACCACCATCACTTGACAAAACCTTTCCTTCAACTCCTTAGCTTCTACCAATTGTTCCAACTTACCGCTAAAAAACTCTCGAATTAGCTGATGTAACTGATAGTTACCTTCACCCAGCCTTTCCAAAAGACTCAAACTCAACAAAGCCTCATCTCTGACATCCTCCAAATCTTCCTCATCTTCCTCCAGTAAGCATTGCTCCACTAATCCCCAAGGAATAGGTGCTAAAGCAAAGATACTCAATAAACATCCCAACTCCTGGGCTGACTCATTCAATTCTTGCCAACTCAGCTCAAAAGCCGCAGCTACTCCCCTTTTTGCCGTCATATCAGGAGAGCGTTTTTGCAATGAGCGATGTTCCAATCCCAATCTTTGCCGCATTTGAGCCAAAGACAAATCTTGTTTCCGTTTCAAATAACGCCCAACCAACTCCAATCCCAAAGGCAAATATCCCAAATCCCCACAAAGCTGTTTTGCCTCATTGATTTCCCCTTGGATACGCTTTTCTCCCACAAACGACACCAACAATTCCAAAGAAGCAGCTTCCGAGAGCACCTCCAAGTTAAGTTGCTCAAAAGACTCCCCTAACCATTGCCGCCTGGTAGTAATCAGTAGCTTAAACCGGGATTCAGCTTGAGGTAAATAAGATTCTATGGCTTGATAATCCCGAACATCATCCAGCACT
>JAAHHL010001216.1 GCA_010672185.1 Caldora sp. SIO3E6
TGTATTCCCCAGAGGCATTCACTGCCCTTGGGGATAGCGAGTTGTGGCGTTCAACCCCTAAAGGTTAATCCCTTAGAAAGAGTTGGATAGATTTGACTACATCTGTCTATTTTAACTTTAACGCTTATGTCTGTAAATATTAAGATATAGTCATTCCAGATAAGAACGAGACACTTTTTTCTACCGAAAACCTTTTACAGCAAGAAAAGCTGGTCTCAATCTAAAGTGGAACAACTATAGCTATTTTTCCAAGATTTTTGGAGAATCAACTGCTGGTTTGTTTAATCAAATCCCTGGAATCTCCAGGGTACAGGATCAATAGCTTGACCGTGAACATACAAACCCCAATGTAAATGAGGACCAGTCGAGCCTCCCGTTGAGCCAACAGTGCCAATTCTTTGACCAGCTTGCACAAAATCTCCTTCCTTAACCTCAATCCGGTGCATGTGGAGCATTATACTGAGGACTCCTTGACCGTGGTTAATTCCCACTGTATTACCGTGAACTCGGAAGCCTTCCGCTTCTCTTCCTACCAGTTCCACTCGTCCCGCTGCTGGTGCTATAATCGGTGAGCCAGTTCCGGCTGCATAGTCAACCCCACGATGGTAGTAGTTTTCTGCCCAAACACCATTGTAGTAGCGACGGACACCAAAAATTGTTGAAACTGAACCACTGTTGGGTCTAAGAAATTTTCCATTCCAGAATTTCTCTGGTGTGACTAACTTCTTGAATGCTGCAACTCGACTTAGTTCAGTCTCTGTGGCATTGGAACCCCCACCTTTGATCCAAATCCGTTGGGTAGGAAAAGAGCGACTCCGTAGAGAAAGGGTTATATTCTTGGTTTCGCCATCACCCCTGACTTGGATTGGTAAGTTCCCTGGTTGCTCCAAAGGTGTGGTTGGTAGTAAGGCTCGATAGTAATTTGAACCTATCGCAAAGACAGGGTAAGTTTGTTGCCGCAGGGAAACCGTTGGTTCGGAGTCAGCTGTATCAGTTTGAATAACTACTGAGATAGTATCCCCTAACTGAGGATTTTCCGGTGTTACTGATACCTGCAAGGCAAGTACTGACTGACAAAGTAGTCCAATGCCAGTAGTCATACCAATTGTCAGGGTTGTAAGCATTCCCTTGACTAAAGATAAGGGAGAAGAGGAATGAGGCATCAATGGAACTACACTCATCGGAATCTGCCTTCTTGAAACTTTCTGGTTATTAGCGCCTAGACTAACACCCTAGGAACGCTGCGCGGAATTAAAAATGAAGAATTAAGAATTAAGAATGCTGATAGAGTGCGGAGTGTGGGCAGGGTGGAGAGTGTCGGGAGTGTGGGAGGTGTGGGAGGTGTGGGGAGATAGGAACAGCTAAAAGTTTCCCATCCCTTGACCATTATGTAGCATTTATGTAACATAAGAGTATAGTAAAGGATTACCAGCAGACCAAAGCAATTGTCTGTGATAAGGAGGTCGCTATCGCTCCATTTAATGTTGGCGCGGTTTTCCTCCCCATATCTAGGGTTTGCCTCATCAAGTCGATTGATTCTGGTTTTGAAGTAATAAGTAATAAGTAATAAGTAATAAGTGAAGAGTTCATGATGATTTACAAGTGGAAGTGCAAGGTTTTTAAGCAAAAAGATTCAATTTTCTTGCACTTTTTTGGCGAAAAAACACCTGAAAGCATTGTCTGGTATCGCTTCGACACTTATTCAGCAAGCCCTATCTAGAAGTTAGGGGTATCCAAACCGCGCATTAATCCGATGATTACGCTAAGCAAACGTTCCTATGCCGATGAAACAGATTTACCTGCGATCGCCAATCTAATTAATGCCTGTGAAGCAGTCGATCAACTGGAGCAAGGTACATCAGTATCTGAATTAGAGCAGTCACTGGATAATCCCTGGCTGGATAAGAATCGTGATATCTGTCTTTGGGAAGATGCTGGTGAGAAACTAATTGGATATTCGCTCGTCTCGATTCCTAAGTCAGGGGAAGAAATTGACTGCTTTTTATGGTTTCGCGTCCATCCCACGGCACGGGGCGGTGATCTGGAGTCGCAGATCATTGCGTGGGGCGAGGGGCGACTGCGTGAGGTGAGCCAAGAGCGTGGTATGAAGGTTAAACTACGCTCTGGTGCTCGCGCAGATCAATCTCAACTTATTGCTCTGCTGGAAAGCCACGGCTTTATTCCGGAGCGCTATTTTTTCATTATGGAGCGATCGCTACTTCTACCGATTCCAGCACCTAAGTTACCGGAAGGTTTTATCCTGCGTCAAGTGGAAGCTCAACAGGATGCTGAGGCTTGGGTGGAAATGTTCAACCAGTCTTTTATCGATCACTGGAACCACCACGAGTTAACTGCTGAGCGTTATCAGTACTATGTCACTCAGTTATACTACCAGCCAGAATTAGATTTGATTGCTCTTGCTGCTGATGGTACATTTGCTGCCTTTTGTGAAGCTAGCATTAACCCAGAAGCCAATCAGCGTAGTGGGCGTAATGACTCACGGTTCGCTCATTTGAAAAGCGGCCAGCAGAATAAATCGCACACCAAGCTAGTCACGATAAGGCTCAGAGCACGATGAGTCCCCCTATTCAGGGACTAATGAGGGAAGAATGTAAATAGATT
>JAAHHL010001217.1 GCA_010672185.1 Caldora sp. SIO3E6
TCTCGCCTAGCCCCTCACCTAGAACCTGGATGTACGATCGTTGGGCTTCCAGGTCAGAGCGCCTTCGAGATTGATGTCAACCAAGCTTTAGGCTCCAAGCTACAGCAGTGCGTTGTGATCAATCTGGAAACCTTCCCCTGGATTTGTCAAACCCTGAAATTTGGTCAACAGGTGGCCATTTCTGGCATCAAGCGCAAACTGGAAGGAACGCTGCAAGGCGATCTTACCCAAGCCCGATTGGTTGATCCCGTTGCTACACTGCAATCGCTCTTGGGAGACTTATCCATTGTCATCGCTGGAGATCTATGTTGGGTTTCGATCAGTGCCAGTGTCCATCCCGTGCTTATGTACAGATATTGGCGGAATTGGGATGGCCAACCGCTTCCTGAACCGCCCCCTCTCTACCGCGAAGTAGATGCAGAGACTGGGGAATTAATTGATCGTATGAATGCCGAAATTCTCGCTACCCACCAACAATTAGTCATCCAGTATCCCGAAATACACTTTTCCCCTGTGCTTCCTCCCGAAACAGTTTTGGGAAGCTACTACGGCGAGGAAATTGGGGATCGGACTAACATCACGACCCTCCTTCGCACCAACCCTGGGTATAGGAACTTACTCTATCCCATGATTCAAACTGATGGGGGGTATCTCCCTGACTTTAATAGTCGCTTGCTCACTGAAGATATTCCTTTTGGGCTGGTGATTATGCGTGGGGCGGCGGAAGTTGCTGGGATAAAAACCCCAGTTATGGATGAAGTACTGTCCTGGTGTCAGGAAAAAATCGGTAAGGAGTACCTCGTTGATTCCAGATTTGTAGGAAAAGATTTAAAATCTACACGATGTACCCATCAGTATGGGTTTAAAGATCTTCTAGAGATTCCGTAATCTGACTAGAACAAGTTTTATACCCTAGCTTAAGCAAGCTGGTCAATCATTAAACAAGGAGTGCCCATGGTTAGTAATCCTCCAGACTATATGCGTCGCCTTTCCCCTCACATCTTCTACAACGATGTTGGGAGAGCCCTCGATTGGCTTTCGGAAGCTTTTGGTTTCACCGTTGAAGTTCGTATGACCGATCAAGAGGACTTCGTTGTGCATGGTGAGGTGTCTTATAAAGAATGCCTGATTTTGCTCGGTCTTGCCCTAGAAAAACCCTTCTGGCGTACACCTCAAGAACTCAATGGCATGATTAGTCAGCGACTCTATATTTATGTTGATGACGTGGATGCCCATGCTGAACAAGCCCGGCGGGCAGGGGCTGAGATTGTTGGAGAACCGAGTGATCAGTTTCATGGCGATCGCGCCTATGAATGCCGGGATCTAGAAGGCCACCACTGGAAGTTTGCTCAACATCTCTTTGATGTGGATATGAAAAACCTCCAGCGACCGGATTGGGCTCAGGCCAAGATGAAAGAAGCTCGCCTATCAAACCTGGCTATTACTCGGCCTGAATTGATCCTCCCTAGCAATCCCTAATGAGCACAAAAGTGAGAGACTATCAATGAAATTAGCGTTATTGCGATTATTAATCCTCACTGCTTGCTTCTGTGGATTGCTCCAAGGATGTACATCCTCCCAAACCCAGGATCAAAAGCTCACTCTCACTGGGGCAAGCACGATTGCCCCCTTGGTGACCATTATGGGCAAACGGTTTGAAACCCAGAACCCTAGGGTACAAATTGATGTTCAAACAGGTGGTTCTACTCGTGGCTTAGTAGATGCTAAGCAAGGTTTGGCTGATATTGGGATGGTGTCTCGTTCACTCACCGCAACCGAACAGGAGGGTCTCCAAGTGTTTTTGATCGGTTTAGATGGGATCAGTATTATTGTCCACAAAGACAACCCCCTGAACGAGATGACCCAAGCGCAAATCCAAGACATCTACAGCAATCGGGTCAATAACTGGAAAGACTTGGGGGGGAAAGATGCTCCAATTACGGTGGTTCACAAAGCAGCAGGCCACTCTACCCTGGATCTGTTCTTACAATATGTGGAGTTAGAAAACCTTGAGATTCAAGCCGATGTGATCATTGGGGACAATCAACAGGGAATCAAAACTGTTGTGGGCAATCCCAATGCCATTGGTTATGTTTCCATTGGCTCTGCAGAATATGATGCTCAA
This sequence comes from Caldora sp. SIO3E6, assembly GCA_010672185.1. GTDB lineage: Bacteria > Cyanobacteriota > Cyanobacteriia > Cyanobacteriales > Coleofasciculaceae > Caldora. The sequence continues at coordinate 2,126 of JAAHHL010001217.1, forward strand.
CAAGGAGTGGCAATTAAACTGCTAACTTTAGACGAAGTTGCCCCCTCAGCGGAAAATGTTGCCAAGGGCACCTTTCCCCTGCTGCGGGAACTGAACTTAGTGACCTATGGAGAATCGAATCCCCTGGCTCAGAAATTTATTAAGTTTATGTTGGCACAAGAAAACCATGACCTCATTGAGCAGCAAAACTTCGTTCCCCCACAGAATTGATGGGATTTTGATGTGGGTATTACGAATCATGGCCACTGTGGTTGGGGGATTAGTGTTCCTGATTATTGCTTTTTTAATTTGGGAGGCTTGGCCAATCCTCAGTTCGCTGAATTGGTTGAAATTTTTTACCGATGCAGCTTGGCAACCATCAAATGAGCTTTACCTGATGCTGCCAATGGCGATCGCCACCATTGCAGTCGTTTTAGGAGCGGTTCTATTGGCTACTCCCATTGGGGTGCTCTCTGCCTTATTTTGCCATTACTATGCCCCGAAACCGATAG
>JAAHHL010001218.1 GCA_010672185.1 Caldora sp. SIO3E6
CAAAAATTTTCTCCCTCTTGGCAAACACAAAAAAAAAGAGGTAAGGTAACCTTTAGAGAAATCATTGAAGTTATCTATTATGAACAATTTACTTCGTACCTTTCGGAGAAAATTTTCTAGGTTTGATCGCCATGACAAATCTCTACTAGCAACTCTTTCTATTCTAAATATTGGAAGCGGTTGCACAACTGTACTCGGAGCAAAGCAAATACTTCCAGGAGTTTTGGGGTTAGGCATTGGTGGCTCGGTTCAGTTAATACTTTTTCTATTGCTTTCTGGACTGACTGCTAAACATGCACCTTTACGTAAGTGGCTGACAGTAATGGTGTTTTCTTTGTTGAGTGTCTATACTAGTTTTTTTACGTACTACAATAAATTGACTGAAGATGTCGTAAATAGACGCTCCCATGACAAAGCTACAGCTGCCCATCAAAAATTGGTTTCAGATATATACACTCCTCTAAAAACTCAAGTCGAATCATTGAATAGTGAAGCCAAGCAATACAGAGACTTAGTAATTAGAGAAAGAAACGGTGAAATAACAGGGTATCAAGGTCATGGCTCTAAAGCCAGAGAATTGGCTGAAACAGCTAAAGAACGTGAGTTAAAAGCTGCCAAGTTGAAACCTATAGTAGAAGATCTGAAAAACAAATTTGAGTATGAACTCAAGGGATTAAAGCCAAATGATATATTTACAAAGGACAGTCAAGCTTTGGCAGCAGTTCCACTAGAATGGCGCGAGGATTATCCAGAGCTAAACCGAGCTATGTACATTGATGAGGAGTCTGAGGTGTTACTACTCGCTCCTTTATACAAGGTAAATAGGGGTGAACAGTTTGCAATTGTTTCTCTGTTTATCGCGCTTACAGTAGATGGAGTTATCCTTATACTCGGAACCGCAATTGTGATTAAACATAATTCTACTATTGAGGAAATTGCACATTTTTTGATAGGATTCATTACAAAAATTAAGGGTGCATACCTTGGTGTAAGTAACGCCGTTGGCGCTCCAGCAATACCTATAAATAGTATTGATAATTCTGATAGATTTGAACTGGAAAAGGGCGTTGAAGTGGTTATTTTCAGATTGAAAGGAAGAGGCTCAATTTTTATCAGTGAATTTTATAAAGTAATCGATCCTATAACATATCAAATTGCATATGACCGTCTAGAGGAAAATGCCAATACTACCTTTACAATAGGATTTCGCATATTGCTAGACTGCTTGCAAAGACTTGGATGGGTTAAATCAGGAGAGAACAACTGGCAAGTGATACCAGAACACTATTCCGAACTAACTCAATGGTTATCTGATGAGCTGCACCGCCAATGTGAAGAGGAATCATGGTACTCAGAAGAGGAAGAATTTACATCTGAAAGAAATGTCCCACTTATGATTCCTATAGGATTGGCGGAAAGCTAGGGAAATTTTTAATGTTTTTAAAGTTGTAAAAACGTGATTGAAAAAACAGTAGCTCTTCTGACTGAACAAGGGATAGACTACACTACCTTGTATAACCTACTAACAACTGAGCAATGGAAAGAAGCAGATAAGGAAACAGCTCGTTTAATGCTAAGGGTTGCTGGTCGAGAAAAGAAAGGTTGGCTTACGAGACAAAATATCGAGCAATTTCCTTGTGCAGATCTATACACCATTGACCAGCTTTGGGTACACTATAGTGGTGGACGCTTTGGCTTTAGTGTGCAAAAGCAGATCTGGGAGAATTCTCGAAAAAACGACTCCATACTGACCAAATGCGTGGGATGGCGTCCAAATGGAAATTGGTTAAAACAATACACTGACTTCACTTTCAATACTACAGCTCCACTTGGACATTTACCTTTTTATTGGTGGACTTTGATTCATCATTTTCATTTCTCTTCTTTTGCTACAAGACTTAGTAAGTGTGCTCAATCTACAGTCATTCAGAGTATTGAAAACAAAGTAGATGGACTTACTGTAATCAAAGTTGGCGTTCCTCCAGATTCAGTGAGTGACAAATATAGAAAGCAACAATATCAAGTTGAAGCAAAACTTGAAGCCTCTAGGGAACATATAGCAGAGCTATTGGAAATTATTAAATTATTTGCTAGTTCTATGTCTGAAAACGAAAAAACCGAAAATAAATTCTATGCTCCTGTAGGGAGTGTGAGCAATAAAGGAAATCAAACTGGTTTTGCTGGAAAAGTTGAAGGTGACCTGATAGGAACCCAAAATAATTATCCAGCAGAGAAACAACAAACACTTGCAGAGGCAGCTGAAGAGATACAAAATCTACTGAAACAGCTTGAGAAAACCAATCCCACTGCTACCGAGGTTGAACAGCAAGGGTATGTTAATGCTTTAGTACCTTCAAACAACAAGACTAAAATTGTCAGTGCCTTGCAAGCTGGTTGGAAGGAAGCAATCAAAGAATTACTTGACAATCCCTATCTGAATGTAGCCATAGCAACTCTAGAGGGCTGGCAGTCAGTGGGAAAGTGAAGTGATTGGATAGAGGTATGTGAAGACTTCAAGGAAATTTAAGGACGGTGTTAGGATTTTTGTTTAATTTGTATTGCCTTTTTGATTGTTGACAAAGGAAGAATTAGAGTGAGTGGAGCATC
>JAAHHL010001219.1 GCA_010672185.1 Caldora sp. SIO3E6
ATTGTTTAACCTACCACCTACCACCTAAAACCTACCACCTACCACCTAACTACACAAAGCGGTAGCATGATGGCGGATATGATCTTCGATAAAGGTGGCAATAAAATAGTAACTGTGGTTATAGCCTTCCTGAAAGCGCAAAGTCACCGGCTGATTAGCTTTTTTACAGGCTGCTTCAAACACCTCCGGCAGTAACTGCTGCTTCTCCAGAAAAGGGTCAACTGTACCTTGATCGATGAGAATCGGACGATTACTAGCAGCCGTCAATACTAATTCACTGGCATCGTAGGCACGCCAGCTCTCTTGATCAGAGCCGAGGTAAGCTGTAAATGCTTTTTGACCCCAAGGGCAGCGCATTGGTGCAGTAATCGGTGCTAGAGCGGATAAAGATTTGTACTGCCCAGGGTTTCTCAGGGCACAAATTAGGGCTCCATGACCACCCATCGAATGACCAAATATACCCTGTCGATTAGTTTGAGCTGGGAAATGCTCAGCAATAAGAGCTGGCAACTCCCGAACAACATAACTATACATTTTGTAGTGGGATGCCCAAGGTTCGACGGTGGCATCTACGTAAAAGCCAGCACCAGTGCCTAAGTCCCAGTCATCGTCCTCACCTTCAATTCCTGTATTGCGAGGACTGGTGTCGGGAGCAACGAGGAGCAATCCATACTTGGCGGCAAATCTCTGTGCCCCTGCCTTAATCATGAAATTCTCTTCAGTGCAAGTCAAACCGGAGAGAAAGTAGAGAACTGGAACTTTTTGGGATTCTATCTGGGGTGGTTGGTAAACTGCCAACTTCATTTCACCCTGACAGGTTTGGGATTGATGGGCGTAAAAGCCTACCTTACCACCGAAGCATTGATTTTCTGAAACTAATTTGAGACCTTTGGACATGGAGCTGATGTTTTGTGATTGGCTTCTCTGAGAGGAAGTAATTATGCCATCTTCTATCTTCCCATAGGTACATGAATCATCTCAAGGGATGACCCTATGCTTGAAAAGCATTTGGGGTATGGGCTTGTTGTCACCCCTTGAGATGAATAACATTACTTTTACAAACATGAATAAGATACTTCAAAGCTTTCTGGGTCTTGGTGTAAGTCTGTCTGTCATACTAAGTATGAGTGAAACGCAAGCATATTCATTAATCAATGATGAGCAAATTGTTCCAATGTCCGATTTGACGGAAAACTTCGATGACTTTTTCTTGGAAGAAATTGCCGATGGAGACACCTCAAATTTTAACGGTTTTTCTTCGGGTTCTGCGACTGGTACTATTACCCTTGACTTGATTGGTGATTTTGATCTTAGAAGTTTTATCTTGTGGAATGATGTTAATGTCTTTGCAGAAGGAATTGAGAGTTTTAAACTAAATTTTTTCAATAGTTCTGACAGTCTAATTGAATCTTCTAATACCTTAGTTGGCCCACTTGGGCAAGTTGAAGGAGAAGAATATATTTTTGATACAATTGTTCCTAATGTAAGCCGAGTAGATTTAGTTGTGCTTAGTTCTTACCCTGGATTCGGTAGCGATATTGAAATCCGTGAAGTGGCATTTACTGGCTCAGAACATACATTATCAACTCCAGAACCTAGTTCAATCATTTCTTTATTTATTCTGGGAACAGTTAATGTGGGATATTTATTAAAAAGAAAAATCCAACGCTGATCTAGCGTTTTCAACAAATCGTTTCTGTTCGCGATTGAAATTCGCGAACAAACTCAATAATCTCTCCTACTTTTGCCCTGCCTTAAATTAGTGGTCTAAAATCTTATATAGCAACCGCCAAGGCGATTAGGACAAGGGGATGGCAGCCCCTTGTTAACTTGCTTTACCTGAGAATGTCTTAACCGCCCTGGCGACTGCTATATTTCTTGGGGTGGCTTAGAAATTATGACTTTAAAGCTCAAAGGGTTCAACCAACGGTGGCTGAACCCCAATGAGTACAAAAGAACAAGTTTTCAATAAGTTAACTTTCAGATTCTCAAACATTCATTACTAGGGTTTACAACTTCCGCAGCTTCACCTTTAATCTCTCAAGCTAGTTATGTCTTTCCGGACTGTGGTTTGGCTGAACTCGGACTATACCGAATAACTTGCCACCTTTAACTATAACTTGACCGGTTGGAACTACGTCTGGGCTACAGAGCGGGTAGATCATCTTTCTCTATACCCAGTCAGTTGTTTTTCTCCATTGATTTATTTGGAGGATGACCTACATTTATTAATGTAGCGCAGTAGCCATAAATTACCAAGTACTATTTACTCAGCTTGATAAGTCTTTACAAATTGCAAAATTACAGGAAGCGGCAGAAGGGAAAAAGCTTTCCTCCTGCCTCCTGACTTGAAAGAGACGCGGGGACGCGGGGACGCGGGGACGCGGAGAGAGGAACTTTCATGCATGGTGGTGAAAAATTTTTTCATCGGGACTGCCTTCTAATCTGAAAATAGACGCGAAGAAAGAGAAATTTTCCTCCTGCCTTCTGCCTCCTGCCTCCTGCCTCCTGCCTCCTGCCTCCTGCCTCCTGCCTCCTGCCTCCTGCCTCCTGCCTCCTGCCTCCTGCCTCCTGCCTCCTGCCTACTGCCTTCTGCCTCCTGCC
>JAAHHL010000122.1 GCA_010672185.1 Caldora sp. SIO3E6
TGGGGTAGTAATGACCGACTAATTCCAGTAGCGCAAGCTGACTTGTTACTCAAGTTAATGCCGAATGCCCAGAAAGTAGTTTTAGAAAATGCTGGTCATGCTTGTTATATGCGGGCAACGGATAAGTTTCATGAGCATTTAATTAAATTTGTTGAATTGTTAAATTGTTGAATTTGCTACTAACCTAGGGTAGGAAATAAAGGTGATGCCCAGGTATTGGTTCCCCGATGCTCTAGGTCACCACAAAAAATAATAATTTGATATAACCTAAAACCTAAAACCTACCACCTACCACCTAACACCTAACACCTAACACCTAACACCTAACTCAAAGCTTGACGAATCTTGCTGACAGTAGTAGAGAGTATTTCTGCTGCTGTATCTATCTCTTGATCTGTGGTAAACTTGCCAAGGCCAATACGTAATGCTCCTTCTATTACTTCACCAGGTAAATTGAGAGCTCGCAGAACATGGGAAGGAGTTTCGACACCTGATGAGCAGGCAGAACCAGTGGAAATAGCTAGTTGAGAGCTTACTCTGGCAATAACTGCACTGTTAGGAATATCTGGAATGGCAATATGAAGATTGCCTGCAAGGCGGGAGGTGGTATCTCCATTGATAACTAAATCAGGAATTTGCTCTAGCAGTAGACTTTGAAGCCTGTCTCGCTTAGATGCGATCGCTTTTTCATCTTCTGCCATTTCTAACTGACGCAGGCGACAAGCTTCTCCTAAGCCAACAATACCAGAAACATTAAGAGTTCCAGACCTTATTCCTTTCTGATGAGCGCCACCAAATATCATTGGTTTTAGGTGATGTCCTTTGCTGACGACTAATGCGCCAACACCTTTAGAACCATAGAATTTGTGAGCAGAGATGGCTAGGTAAGTGATTCCCCACTCTTCAAAGTTGATCGGGATTTTTCCTACAGCTTGGGAGGCATCACAGAGGAAAGGAATACCGTATTGTTGAGTAATTTGGGTAATTGCTTTGATTGGGTAAATATTACCAATCTCGTTGTTGGCTGCCATAACACAAACCAGGGAGAGTCCCTCCGCACAAACTTGCTCTAGATGATTGAGGTTGAGTCTTCCTCTAGAATCCACTTGGAGGTAAATCAGTTCTGCCCAGCCGCGCTTGTGTAGAATATGGCAAGTGTCAAGAACCGCTTTGTGTTCGAGGGGTAGCAGGGCAATTCGATGAGGTTTTCCCGGATTAGCAGACAGACTACCCTGGATTGCCAGGTTAACGCTTTCTGTTGCACCGGATGTCCACAGGATTTCTCGCCGGTGAGCTCCCACTAAATCAGCCACCTGTATAGCAGCTTGTTTGACCGCTGCTTCAGCGCGATCGCCCCAGGAGTGATCTACACTGCTAGCATTACCAAATTCTTCGGTCATGTAATAGTAAATGCGATCGGCAACTCGGCGATCGACTGGAGTAGTTGAGTGGTAGTCGAGGTATATGGGAGGTGATTTACGAGACTGTTCAGACAACGGCATGAGTCAATTCAGGCTAACTTGAGCTGCAAAGCTGCTTAATGACAAAACTCTGGTAAAATTCTCCTCCAGATTGTAGAGGAACTACTGAGTGTGGATCTTAATACCCAGAAAGAAGAATTTAGCTATGCTTATTTGTATGCTGTTACTTCAGCAGCAGGTTACTCTTTCCAAAAATCCTCTAGACCTACAGACGTTGGTGGAATAGACATTATCATTTCTGGGATTGAAACACAATATTCTCTCTATCCACCTCGTCTTGAAATTCAGGTAAAGTCTACCTCAACTGATGTCGTTAGTGAAAAATTTGTTCGATATCCTCTCAAACTCAAGAACTACAATGAATTAAGAAAATCAAAAATCCTTACCCCCCGACTCCTAATTGTCGTCTTGATCCCTGACAATCTCGATCATTGGGTCAAACAATCAGAAACGGAACTATGCCTCAGACACTGTGCTTACTGGATGTCACTAAAAGGAATGCCAGAAACCCCTAATAAATATAACGTAACCATTGATATACCACGCCAACAAATCTTTACCGTTGATACTCTCAAAACCTTGATGCAGCGTATTGCAACTGGAGGAGCATTATGAAAGCTATTGTCTGTGATGGAGAAGTTCTCAGCCATCTTCACCCTTCTACAGTAGAAGCTTACTTGCAGGCTACCGGATGGCATGAACTTAACCGTGTTCCTGATAAAGTCTCTGTTTGGACGCAAGGTACTTTTCCTCAAGATAAGTTAAAAATTTATGTTCCTGTAGACCAAGAATTTGACGATTATCCCCGCCGGATGTACGAATTAATGGAAACCCTGGAAAAAGCAGAACAGCGATCGCAACTTGATATTATCAGCGAACTGATTACCGCTGTACCAAATATACAAATTCAGGGAACGGTACTCCAAATTCACACTCCAAATGCTGACCAACTAAGTGGCAAGATCGTAATTTTTGGTATAGTTATCGATAAATTGCGTAAAATCCAGACAGAATTGTTCAACCATGACTATATTTTAGCAATCAAAGCTTATCAAGAACGTCTTCCTATAGTTTGTAGGGGTGATCTAATTAAAGAAGATAGCGGTTTTGTGCTGAAAAATCCTCACGATTTGGTCTTGGAGTAATCATGGAGCGATTAACTGAAAAGTCAATTGCGCAAGAGCTGCTACTAGCAGATTATACCAAATCCGGGTTAGGTTTACCAAGCAATAACTTATGGATTGTCAAAATATCATTTTTTCTCGTCATGCTATCCAACAGATGTTTCTTCGCCGGATTAGCAAGCGTGACGTGCAAGTTGTTGTTGCTTATGGGGAAGTGATAGAAGAAAATAAGTATGATATACCGTTTCCCAGTTATCTGTTACTTGATTTTGTAGAAGGCAGACCGATTCATGTCGTATTTTCTTATGATGAATCTACAGATACTGGATATGTGGTGACAGCTTATATCCCCGACCCCAAGCTTTGGACTCATGATTTTAGAAATCGGAGATAGAACAATGAGATGTGTAATATGTAAGCATGGAGAAACGCAACCTGGTTTAGTCACTGTAACTCTAGAACGAGACGAGAGTCTTGTGATTATTAAGCGAGTGCCCGCTGAAGTTTGTGATAATTGTGGAGAGTATTATCTGAGCGATGCTATTACTGAGCAAGTTTTACAAAGAGCTGAGATGGCTGTTAGTAACGGTGCAGAAGTTGAAATTATTCGATATGCTGCGTAATGTGAGCCTCTCGCTTGCTGAATGAAGGGTTTTTCACTACGCAACCTCAAGTATATGCGGGCATTTGCCCCGGCTTACCCAGATGAAATATTTGTGCAGCAGCTTGCTGCACAAATTCCCTGGTTCCATAACTGCGTACTATTGGATAAAGTTAAAGATACAGCAGAACGGCAGTGGTACATTCAGAAAACGATTGAGCATGGCTGGAGTCGAAGTATTTTAGTCCATCAAATCGAGGTGAAGCTGTATCATCGGCAAGGAAAGGCTACAACTAATTTTGAGCGAACTTTACCCAAACCCCAATCGGAATTAGCCAGACAGTAGAATATGCTCTACGGGATGTGAATAAACCGATTGGTGTTTTAACTTATCAGTTACAGGATGCTTTACCGGAAAATTTGCAAGGTAGCTTACCAACAATTGAGCAGTTGGAAGCGGAGTTAGAGGCGGTGTCGCTGGAATCTGAGGAGGAATGAAAGGGAGATGTGTGATTGAACACAGCACATTGAATAGTAAATTAACTATCTATAAGACCATGTAGCAAAACCTTGCCTCATAGCTATAGCTACTAAAGGAGTAAGAGTAGAATCATAAGCAGATTTCAGAATTTGTAAATCAAATAGATTATTTTCATCGGTAATTTTTAAATCAACGATATAAGGCTCGATATAATTACTCCATTTTTGGGCTCCCATGCTTTCTTTGGCTACAGAAAGCCCTAAATGCTGTAGATTAACAAATTCATCAAGGTACTGCTGATCAGGAATATAGTTAGATTTTGATGAATTAATTTCTGGAAAAGTTGGAATTAAGTTCCAAGGCTGATCGTGAGCTACAAATGACCAAGGTAAATAATGATCTAGAGAAAAACCGGAAGAAGGCAGAGTTTGCTTAGAGTAAATACATTGTAGGTCAGTTTGATTTAAAATTAATTTCCAGTAAGCTTTTTGATTACTCAGAGAACCTCTTTCTTGAGGTGGGAATAGTTTGTTAGCAACAGCAGGGACATTAGGGTTACGTCGCTGCATATACTTGAGCCATTCCCAGGATGCCCAACCACGAACAATTGAATAGTTATTTTCTATGTAAGAAATCCATTCTGGATGTAAGGTTATAGCACTGCAATCCTTATAGAGACTTGCATCAAAACGGTACAAGGGCTTTTTTACATCAAATAAGTTTTCTACTAGATTTATAATTTCTTGTTCGTCATCACCGGGTTGAGTTCGTTTTTTTCTGCCAGCTTTGGCAAATTTTAATTCTAGTTCAAAAAATGGTCTAATCAATAAAAAAGGCACATATCGTCTTAAATCGGAAACAATATCATCGATAGGCTTGTTACTGATAGTTTTCCGTAAATGCCTTTTGTTTGTATCTTGAAAGATGATTTTGGTATCAGAAATATCAATATTTAAATAATCTAATTTATCAGCTATTTTATCCTGCCGCCCAAAAGAAAGCTTGAAGTAGGTATGAGAATACCAAGCGTTAGCCAGCATTTCAATAATAATTTCTTTAAAACTTATTGGTGATATGCCATCAAACTGTCGTCTCTCTAAAATATCTAAGATTGAAATAAAAAAAAGATACTTATATGAATTTGTAGTTTTTTTTAACAGCTTAGAAAGAATAGACACATCTACTGTGTCAGACTTGGGTAATTCCTGACTTGGAGTTGCCACCCAATCCAATTGGGCACTCTGAGTTGGGTCAATTAGATAACACTGTATAAATTCCCTTGCTGCGTTCTGATTAATCTCCCGAAGTACTCTGACAATACTCGCAACAGTTTCAGCAGTCGGATCGGTTTGTTCGTGAAACCAGCGAAAGACTACAGGGCGGTCAACTCCTAGCCCAGTTGCCAAACTGCTTTGACTGATGCTGTAGGTTTCTAGTACTTGTCTAAGCGCTTTGCCTGCCTGTCCCATACGTCTAATTAAGTTAAAAAAGCGTAAGCCAATATTGTTATTGTTTATGATAACACTTTACAGCGTTTTTGTTAGCATTTATGATAACTTTATGACTGGAATTGAAACTTGTTTTTGATCCTAGCGTTATACCCTATGAACGTTAATACAGGGCTTTCAAGACAAAAGGCAGCGCTTCACCTCCTACAGTTCGTCGCTGCCCTTTGAGTTCCATTCCCTAATGAAAAGGAAATCTATACTATGATAGAACTTGCAAACAGTTTACAGGATTGCCCTTGGGCAGTTGTACGCATTTTACCTAAATGCCAACGTTGTATTGTCGCTCGTTATCGCAATCGCCAAGATGCTTATGACTCTCTCCAACTTTTGCGGCGATTTATTCCAAATATAATACAAATTTACTATGTAGTCCCATTAAGCGCTAGGGTGTGAGTGTTATCATACTCTTAGCTTTTCGGTCAGTTCATATGAAAGAATGGGAAACTTTAGAGGCATCATTGAGAGGAAGCTATGTTTGAGCGCATTACCTTCAATTCGCAAGTAATGGGAGGACGAGCTTGTATTCGCGGAATGCGGATTACAGTTTCTTTATTGCTGAGTTTGATAGCGAATGGCATGAGTGTAGAGGAAATTCTGGAAGAATATCCAGATTTGGAAGTGGAAGATATTAGCGCCAGCCTCAAGTATGCTGTGTTTTTGGCTCAGGAGGAAATTCGTCCTTTTAGCGAGAGTGCAGCGTGAAGTTTCTCGCAGATATGGGGGTTTCTATGACTGTGGTGCGGAACCTCCGGAAAGCTGGATATGAGGCTATTCATCTGAGTGAAGAAGGGTTACAACGTCTTCGGGATAGAGAAATTATGGAGAAGGCAAGGCAAGAGGAACGAATTGTTTTAACCTTTGACTTAGACTTCGGTGATCTTTTAGCTGCGAGTTCCGCTACACTTCCCAGTGTCATTATTTTTAGGTTACAAAATACTCTCCCTCCTTTTGTTAGTACGAGATTGCTAGAAGTTCTCTCAGAGTGTGGTGAAGATTTGGAGACAGGAGCAATTGTGATGGTAGAAGATAGTCGCTATCGACTGCGGCAACTGCCGATATAGCATCTTAACTTGGGAGGAATGCGATCGCTCTGCTGTATATAATACAAATTTACTATATTAGTCCCATTAAGCGCTAGGATGTAAGTGTTATCATACTTATAGTTTTTCAGTCAGTTCATATGAAAGAATGGGAGACTTTAGACGCTGTAGAACGCTCTCCGGCAAGGGTGAGTGGTGTTTGGGTATTCCAAAATACGCGGGTTCCGGTTGCAGCCTTGTTTGAAAATTTACGAGATGGGGCAACAGTAGAAGAATTTTTGGAGTGGTTTCCTGGTGTAGAGCGATCGCAGGTTGAAGCTGTGCTGAACTACGAACTTAAAATGTTAGCAGTTACAGTGTAGAAATGAAGATTTTGTTTGATCAAGGAACCCCAGTGCCCTTACGTTACTACCTCGTCGAACATTCTGTAACCACAGCTTATGAGGAAGGTTGGTCTAACTTATCGAACGGAGATTTATTGCAAGCAGCAGAAGCAAAGGGTTATCAATTGATGGTAACAACAGACCAAAATTTGCAATATCAACAGAACCTAAGCCAACTCACCATTGGAATTGTAGTTTTATGTTCAACATCATGGCCAAAAATGCGTTTACGGGTTGATGAAATCTGCGACACTATCAATTCAGTTACTCCCGGTGACTATGTAAAAATTAGAGTGTAAGTCAATTGTTATCGCATCTCCCTACTCTCTGGAAATTCACCAAATTTTGCTTAAATCCAGCACAAATCCAGGTAATACTGACTCACGCCTAACAGTAGCCGGATTATCCAGAAATTCCACAGCTACTCCTGGACGATAGATGTAAACCTGCCGATTTTTGCGGTCAATCAGCCAACCTAACAACGCCCCATTCTCAAGATATTCCTGCATCTTAGTTTTAAGTGGTTCCAAGTTATCAGAAGGCGATCGCAACTCCACCACAAACTCTGGACAAATAGGAGCAAATTTCCTCTGTTGTTCAGGAGTCAGAGCATTCCACCGTTCTAGCTTAACCCATGCCGCATCAGGCGATCGCTCTGCACCATTAGGAAGCTTAAAGCCAGTGCTGGAGTCAAAGCTAATTCCTGTACCATCAGTATCAGTCCAATTAGCCAATTGCTGAATCAATTTTAAATTCCGATTTCCCGTTTCTGAACCCGTGGGGGGCATAATTAGCAATTCTCCTGTAACAGTGCGCTCAATGCATAAGTCGCGATTAATTTGACATAACTTAAAGAATTGGTCATCTGTCAGATCAATTATCGGTTGTAGGTGCAACACGATGGGAGAATTTTCTACTGGAGTTGTTACTGTAGTCATGGCACCAATCCTCGGCGGGTGAAAGTAGAATTGCTCTAGGTGATTGGGTGAAAATGATTGTACTCACAACATGGTGCGTTACGCTGCGCTAACACACCCTACGACAGGTACATTCTTTCGGAGGAAATCACCCTAACTAACAAGTTTAGGCATAGCCTGTTTTCTGCTCATCCTCTTTATCTTTACGCTTTTTCCCAATCCGGGGCAACGTTTCAGAAGCTAAATCCAAAACCGTCTCCGTCAGCTTAGCAATTACAGCTTGTCGCAGTTGATTGTTATCTGGCAGAATTTCCATAACTTGTTCCACTAGTTCCTCAATTTGCTCCTGGCAGTCTCGATCAATGCCTACAATTTGATTAATTTCTTCCCCATCCTCACGAGTCACCGTAATTCGACGTGCCTCAAACCCTCCACCTTTAGCAGCAACCTCTGCTCTTAAAGCTTCCAAATTCTTGAACCGCCTCGTCAAATCAGCAAGCTGAATTTCAAACCGAGTCACATCTTCATCTGTCCAAGATTCCGCAGGCTTATCGGCAATCATCATCACTAAAGCTTCTAGCCACTCGGCATCTGTCTTTGTCTCATCTACTGCTGCGAGGGTAAAACTTCTCAGTAGTCGTTCAACACACTTCCCCTTGAGTGCGTGAGAACGAATCCTCAACTCTTCCCGCAGCTTGGCTTCATTCACACTTACCCCGAAAGCATCATGTAAACGTGCCTTACACTCACTCAATAAACGATCATAGGCAGTCTGAATTTCATGAAGTGCTTGAACTAGCTTTTTCCTTAAGGTTTTTGCCGTTGTCTCATCCTCAGCTTCCCCCGTAACAATAGATGGTAATCCACAGGCTTGAGGTAAGGAGGTAAATAACAATTCATCCGGTTCCTGTGCCTGCTGCAATGTTTTCAACACTGCTTGTGCTTCTGTACTGAGGCGCTTAGTTTTGATTGTGTAGGCAGGTAAATTTTTGACAAACCGAAATAGAGGCTTTGCCACTGCTAACACTGTTACATTCCTGACTCCCGCAGATATTCGAGACTTGGGAGATTTTAAGACTGCTTCGAGTTCTTTAAAGACTTGCGACCTTAATCCTGTAATTTCAAAATACTTCACGGCAAACCGGGAAGCATCTTTTACCAGCAACTCAAAATGTTCTGCTCCCAAAATCGGGATAAAGGTACCATCTTTGTAAACCCCCACATCATCAAGGTGATAGAGCAAAACCGCTGCCAAGAGTATGGGAATCGCACCTTGTTTGACTCCATAAGGAGGTAGTGCTAAATGGTTGTAGAGTTGGTCTAAACTTTGCTGTTTGTCTTTCGCTTGAAAACAGAACTCCTCAATCCCCTGCCACATTGTCCACAAACCCGAATCTTTTTGAGGGGGATAAAATCCTAAAGTCTCCTCTTCCTGGCGGTGAATCTCTGTTTCACTCAATAAGGAGTAATAGATGGCAACATCTGGTCCATGTCCTTTTAATCCTAATCTTTCCTCATCAGAATGCTCCAACATTGCCTCAATCAGTTCTCTTCTCGCTTTAGCACCTTGAGAAGTAAGTTCCCGGCGATTAATTAACTCATTCCACAGAATCGGAGTCTTGTGATAAACCTTGTCGCAAACTTCCGACAGTTTCCCATTCAATTCTGTCGAATTGTTGATTATTGCTTGTTGACCTTGAATCCAACAAGCATTTCTATTAAGTGCTAGATCAAATGCTTGGCTCAAACTTCTATCGAGTAATCCCTTAGTATGAAATAATCGATACTGTACTTCCCGCCTTGCCACAGAATCTGTTTGCAGTTGAGCCGTATTGGCTTGAATTTTTTCCAGTGCGGCAAATTCTAGCGCTTGAATGCGTAGCACCCCCAATCTTGTTGCACATAAAACAATTAACGGCTTACCATCCCCTGTTTCAGCAGGAGGTTGATTGGGCAATTCCTCATCCAACCAGCAAGCAATCAAACCATCAACACTATTATTACAACGAAGCCTAGCTAAATCCTGGGAAGCATCAACATATTGCCGTTCAAAATATCTCAATGTCCCAGTTTTATAACTATGCCGTTGAGCCACTAAAGGCTTAAGAGGGTAATTTGCTGCTAATAGACTAGCAAGAGGCGATCGCTCTTGTTCAATTAAGGCTGCTACTTCAGCATCTACATTAAAATCAGACCCTTCCCAAAGCCGTAGTTCATCCCACAAGCGGCGATGGGTGATCAGATTTCGTCTCAATAAGCGATCGATAATATCATCCCATTTTTGATGCTGTTCTTCATCTTTTGGTGAATCGCACAATGCTAGCCTCACCAGTTCGGGAGTTGCCTTAACTGCACCAGTTGTGGTTACCAAATTGAGTGTGCCAATGGTTTTGAGAACCCGGCGATAATCCTCATCCAGGTGTCTGGTATCAGCAATTAAATTTTGAATCTCCACCCACCGTTGTAAATTAGGTCTAGAGCCAAAACCGATACCTGCGGCTTCCACAAAATAGTCGTAAACCCGATCCAACTTCAGCGTCTCTGGAAGATCATATTTTCCCCCTCGCCCTTTGGGAGAGGGGGCTAGGGGGTGAGGTTCTTCTAGAAATTTCTGCAATGAATAGGGTTCAGAACTAGTAAGGAAGGTAAACAAAGAACGGTTATTTTGCCCATATTTGGTACATAACATGGGTAATACCAGTGCTGTCAGGGGATGTAAGGGATAAACCGCTCCTAAATCTTCTAGTTTTAGTTCTTCATATTTCGCAATACTTTCCAAGGTATCAAACCACTCTTGGGCTTGACGAGCGATCGCACCATGGAATTGTTCTGCTTGAGAACGATCGATAACCTGACCAATCAAGCGTACCATCTGCCCTGCCGACTCAACAAACGGAATATCTTCAAACCGTCCCTGAATCTTTGCCCATTCATTGCGCTGGACAGCTGCTAATCTCTGACCATACTCTGTAAAAGATTGATGTAATATTCCTAGCAAATAAACTGGATAATCTTTATCTCTAGGCAGTTCAGTTAACTGCTGCAATAAATATAAATCTTCCGCTCCTGCATTATAAGCAGCAAATTCTAAATTCTTTCCCAGTTCGTCTATAATTAAAAAGACACCAGTTTTAGCAGCTCGGGCAACATCTAATACTAGTTTAGGAATTTTAGAGTTATCTACTGTCTCTCCAGCTTCAATTTCTCCCTCTAAATCTACCAACTGACGTGCAACAGCAATTTTAGCCTGTTGTTGTGACGACCAAAATAACTTTGCTCCTCGTGCTAAAGCTCTAACAATTGTATTACCAATTGGCTCTCTTTGTGCTGTCGCCACAGCACGAAACAAACCCGGATTAGGAATAGTGTCTTCCAGGCTAGAGTACTGAGCACCTAAAGCATCTTTAGTAATTTCTAAGGCTTTGGAGCGCATCTTGTCTTTCTTGGATGCACAAAGAGACGCCAAATAGTGAACAAAAGCTGATTTCCCTGTACCATAAACACTCGTCAAAGTCCAAGCACGGTTAGCTTGAGAGTCTGTCAACCCTGCTACAATCCGCTGAAGAGCATCCACCGACTTCTCCGTGGGAACATATCCCACTAATGTCTCAACCCGCTCTAAATCCCGCTCCAAATTAATCGAACGAGAATAGCGGCGATTGAGACTGAAATATTGAGAGAGTGGTTTGTTCATTGGGAATGGGGAATTTAGAATTTAGAATTTAGAATTTAGAATTGGGAACAGGCAACAGTCAACAGTCAACAGGAATTCTCCTACTTTCATCACCTGGTGGTAAAAAATTTTTCATTGAGATTGCCTCCTGCCTTCTGCCTCCTGCCTTCTGCCTTCTGCCTTCTGCCTTCCACCTCCTACCTCCTTACACTAGTACTATAGTACTTATCTAGGATATCCTGTGCTAGCTCGTTGGCATCCCTGGTAAAGGAGAACTGAA
>JAAHHL010001220.1 GCA_010672185.1 Caldora sp. SIO3E6
TAACTGAAATAGCTGCTATTAATAACTATATAAGGTTTGCCTCTTCCTGAAGCAAACCTTAGTTATTCAACTAGATTTTATTTGATATGGGGGCGGTGGGACTTGAACCCACACGACCTATACGGTCAACGGATTTTAAGTCCGTAGCGTCTGCCATTCCGCCACGCCCCCTAGTTGGGATGCACTTAAGCTAACTAGCCTTGAAGTCGTGCATTTATCTATTGGAACATTAAGTAGGTCAAATACGCAACTAGTAGTCTAGTAATTTAATTTTAACGGGTTGTAGGGGCGGGTTTAGGGTCAGGTGTAACGCATTTGGAGAAAATCTACCTACAAAACCCGCCCAAGCGATACACCAGATAATATCAAACAAATGGTAAAGTTAAGTTGAGCTCAAGTGATTTACCGAAAGCGGAAACTATGGTTGATATTATACTTATACCTCTGCTGTACCTAGTTTTGGGTGGACTCTACCTCCTAGTCATTCCTGGCGCTATCTACCTCTACTTGCAAAAGCGATGGTACACTGCTAGCTCCGTGGAGCGACTATTTATGTACTCCTTGGTGTTCCTTTGCTTTCCGGGAATGTTACTCCTGAGTCCGATCTTGAACTTTCGTCCCAAGAAGCGTCAGCTACAAAGTTAGATTAATTGGATAAATGCGAAGAATAGATGCGATCGCAATTACCTTGGGCGTTTTTGTCTTTGGTGGGTTGACATATATAGTCTTACAAGTAGTTGGAGTAGGTAGCCAACAGGCAGGTATCTGGACTCAGGTATTATTGTTTATTGGCCTACTCGGCTGGGTAAGCACTTACCTATTCCGAGTCGGGAACAAAAACATGACCTACAACCAACAGCTCAAGGATTATGAAGAAGCTGTGCTAACTAAGCGCCTGGAGGATATGACACCAGAAGAGCTGGCTCAACTACAAGCAGAAGTAGAAGAGGAAAAGCGCTCCCAGGCAGCGGATTCATCGGGAAGCTGAGGGAGACAAGGAGGACAAGGGAGACAAGGGAGACAAGGGAGACAAGGAAGCAATTCCCTTTGCGGAGCATGGTGAGCAAAGCGTTAGCACAGCGGGACGCAATACTGCTCGGTTAAGAGAGTGTGGGGAGTGTGGGAAGTGTGGGAGGTAGGAAAGCTGAGGGAGAGGGATTCGAGCTTATCCGAGCAGTATTGCAGCGGGACGGAGTCCGGCAAAATGACAAACGACAAATGACAAATGACAAATGACAAATGACAAATGACAAATGACAAATGACAAACGACAAATGACAAATGACAAACGACAAATGACAAATGACAAATGACAAATGACAAACGACAAATAACAAATGACAAACGACAAATAACAAATGACCAAAGTTTCCCATTGTTTCCAGTCTTTACGAGATCGCGGTGAGTGTGCTCTGATTCCCTTTATCACTGCTGGCGATCCAGATTTACAGACAACAGCTCAAGCGCTACAAGTGCTTGATACCTCTGGTGCAGACATAATTGAGTTGGGGGTTCCCTATTCTGATCCCCTTGCAGATGGTCCCACTATTCAAGCAGCGGCTACTAGAGCTTTACAAAGAGGTGTTCGCTTAGATAGTGTTCTAGAGGTAGTTAAGGAAGTTACTCCCAAGCTCCAAGCTCCCCTAATTCTATTCACCTACTACAACCCTATTCTCAATCGAGGTATTGAATTATATTTAGAACAAATTGCCAGTGCGGGTGTCCAAGGATTGTTAGTACCAGACTTACCTTTAGAAGAAGCGGAATCAATCTTAAAACCGGCAGCTGAAATTGGGATTGAGGTAGTGTTGCTAGTTGCACCGACAACACCCAAAGAGCGAATTCAAGCGATCGCACAGCAGTCTCAGGGATTTATTTACCTCGTTAGTGTGACTGGGGTTACTGGAGTGAGAAGTCAGCTGGAATCGCGAGTGCAAGATTTACTCCAGCAGATGCGCACAGTAACAGACAAACCCATCGGTGTTGGCTTTGGTATTTCCCAACCTGAGCAAGCGCAGCAGGTAAAAGATTGGGGAGCAGATGGAGTAATTGTTGGTAGTGCGATTGTCAAGCGTTTAGCCGCTGGCACACCAGCGGAAGGATTGTCTGCGATTGGAGAGTTTTGCCAGAGTTTAAAGTCAGCTATTAAGAATTAGGTATTGGTCATTGGTGTCAACTTAAGCTAGGGTTTGTTTCAGGAAGTCTTAATTTTCTGGTTTGAATAGGTGGTAGGTGGTAGGTGGCAGGTGGTAGGTAAGGTTTTAGGTGTTAGGTTTTAGGGAATTTTCCACACCCGCTTCCCCCTCATTGTAGAGACGTGCTATAGCGCGTCTCTACAGGGCTTTCAGGAAAGATCTTCCATCTCCCCACACTTCCCACACTCCCCACTCCTTTTTTCCCCTCCTTGCATAAAGCGATTTTTTGTAACCGAAGAGTTAGATAAGCTCTGAACTAGGAGATTGATCATGGGGGAGAGGTGACTAAAATGACTAAACAGGAAAATGACATTATCAAAGAGTTTTCGGAGTTTCGTATCTATGTAGACCGCCAGAAGCTCGAACCTGATCCAAAGTTGGCAAGGAAGCTCAAAAGCTTGGTTGATGA
>JAAHHL010001221.1 GCA_010672185.1 Caldora sp. SIO3E6
ATTTTGTCAACTCCCATATATGGTGTTTGGGGGCTAAAAAAGACCCTATATATGGAAATACCCAAGGGTTAAGGAAAATTGTATTCTTCTTCCTCTGCTCCTCTGCTCCTCCGCTCCTCCGCTCCTCCGCTCCTCTGCTCCTCCGCTCCCTTGACAACGACATCTTTACCCTAACTTGTCACCAATGCCCTACACCCCACAACCCCGCTATCAAGTGGCTTATCACACCCTGAGTTTTCAAGTTGTCATATCATGGGGGATGCGAGTGAAGGATGATACCTTTAAAATTAATCTGGAGGCTAACTCAGGTAAGTCCTTAGTACCACTAAGGCTCCAAGGCAAGGTTAAGTAAGATCAATGAATCAAAGGTTCTACGGAAGGGAGAATAGATGACTATGACAATTCTCTTTGTGGATGATGAGCTACCATTACAAAGAGTGATCAATCTAAAATTCAAAAAAAAGATTAGAGCCAAAGAATGGGAATTTGTTTTTGCTCAAAATGGTGTGGAAGCACTCGCAAAAATTAAAGAATATCCTCAGATTTCAATGGTGATCACTGATATTAATATGCCAGAAATGGATGGTCTTACGCTGTTGGGAGAACTTCCTAACATTGATTCAAACTTGAAAGCAATTGTGCTCTCTGCCTACAGCGATATGAGAAATATCAGAACGGCAATGAACCTAGGGGCTTTTGATTTTGTCACCAAGCCCATAGATTTTCAAGATTTAGAAGTTACCATCAATAGAACTCTAGAGTATATAGAACAAATTCAGGAAAACCAGAAACAGTTACAACATGCTCAGGCTCAATTAATTAGTAGTGAAAAAATGGCAACTCTGGGTCAGTTGGTAGCAGGAGTAGCCCATGAGATTAATAACCCCCTTACCTTTATCGTGGGGAATCTTGACCTAGCGGAAGAGTATGTGACAGACTTGATTTATCACTTGCAACTTTACCAAAAGCAATTTGAGAATCCTGGAGAAACAATTAAGGAAAATGAAGGGGCTATCGACCTCAATTTCCTCCTCGAAGACTTGCCCCAGATTATGATTATTATGAGAGAGGGCACTGAACTCATCTCTCAGATTAGCACTTCCCTGCGGGTTTTAGCTCGTTCAGATACACAAATTCGGGTCGCTTTCAATATTCACGAAGGAATTGATAGCAGTTTGATGATTTTGAAGCATCGGTTAAAAGCCAATGAACAACATCCTAATATTGAGGTGATTAAAGAATATGGGGGACTGCCTTTAGTGAAGTGCTATCCTGGACAACTTAACCAGGTATTTATGAATCTGATTGCCAATGCTATTGATGCTTTGGAAGAATCCAATAAGGGCTATTCTTTTACTGAAATTAAAGCTAATCCCAATAAAATTACCATTCATACAGAGCTTTTAGAGAACAGTAGTGGAGTGGTAATTCGGATCAAGGACAATGGAGTAGGGATGTCTGCTGAGTTACAACAGCAAGTGTTTCAACCATTTTTCACGACAAAAGCAGTAGGTAAAGGTACGGGATTAGGCTTGTCTATCACTCGTCAACTGGTAGAAGAAAAACACGGCGGCAAGCTCAGATGTATTTCTTCCCCAGGGATAGGGACAGAGTTTGTGGTAGAAATTCCCATAAATTGATCTAAGGCAAGATGAGTAGATATTGCAGAAGGCAGAGGGCAGAAGGCAGAGGGCAGAAGGCAGAGGGCAGAAGGCAGAAGGCAGAAGGCAGAAGGGAAGGAAGAAAGTTGCAAGGTAGAAAGGAATTATCACTGTTTATCCGAACTTGATATAACACCTAAAACCTAACACCTAACACCTAAAACCTAACACCTAACACCTAACACCTAACACCTAGTTCCCCTGACGTAATCGGGGATTAATCAATTCACTCAATCCCTCTCCGAATAAAGACAAACCTACCACCATCAGGGTCATAGCTAAACCAGGAAATAAAGCTGTCCACCAAACTCCAGTAGGTAAAGCATCCAGAGCCAGTCGTAAATCATGACCCCATTCTGGCGTTTGCTCTGGCAATCCTAGTCCCAAAAATCCCAAACCGCCTAAAATCAAAATAGCATCAGCAGCGTTGAGGGTAAATAACACCGGTACACTGGGAATGACGTTGAGAAAAAGGTAGCGAGACAATACCCGATTGGTAGAAGCTCCCATCGCTTGTGCTGCTTCGATAAAGAGTTCTGTTTTCACACTAGCAGTGTGGTTGCGTACTACTCGATAGTACTGGGGTACATAGGCAATACTTAATGCGATCGCGGCGTTAACTACTCCTCTTCCTACCACAAATGCGAGGGTAACCGATAGCAGCAGTCCTGGCAGAGTGTAGATCGTATCCATCAAAAATACTAACACCCGGTCTAGTTTGCCCCCCAGGTAACCACTAACTAAGCCTAAGGGAACACCGATAATTAGACTCATTGTAGTGGCGAGTACCACTACCTGCAAAGCTGCTTGGGAACCAAATAGGGTACGGGAGAAGACATCATAACCTTGGCGACTCGTACCAAACCAGTACTGCCCATTTGGTGGTTGATGAATAGGGTTACTCAGGGATTCGGTAGGTGTCCTGAATTAGTATATCGGTT
>JAAHHL010001222.1 GCA_010672185.1 Caldora sp. SIO3E6
AAAAGTATCGTGAATGGAGTTCAGAGGTGAGAGCTTTCGGTCTGGAGGCAGGAGGCAGGAGGCAGAAGGCAGAAGGCAGAAGGCAGAAGGCAAAAGGCAGAAGGCAGAAGGCAGAAGGCAGGAGGCAGGAGGCAGGAGGCAGGAGGCAGAAGGCAGAAGGCAGAAGGCAGAAGGCAGAAGGCAGAAGGCAGAAGGCAGAAGGCAGAAGGAAGACCTATGAAAAAAATTTGTTCACCATTCATAAAAGTCCTTCTCGACCCGTCCCCGCGTCCCCGCGTCCCCGCGTCCCCGCGTCCCCGCGTCCCCGCGTCCCCGCGTCCCCGCGTCTCTTTCAAGTCAGGAAGTACAAGGGCAAATTCTTCATCCGTCTTCAAAAGTGGAGTTTTATTCAAAGAAACTAGCAATGCTCCAACCCGCTTTGCTCTCATTGTTATAACCAAAAGGCTACAACAGGAATTTACCACATCGAAGAAAGATGACTGTCAAAATTGAGGACAAGTTTCCTGTTCCCAAACAACCAAAGACAAACAACCAAAGACAAACAACAAACAACAAACAACAAAAGACAAACAACAATTATTTCAGGTAAGCAACTGTAACACCAGATCCACCATCTGACTGTCCAGCAAGCTCAAAACGGTCAATGAGAGAGTGCCGTGCCAAAAAAGCATGAACACCTTCCCGCAATTTGCCTGTTCCCTTGCCGTGGATTATCCAGAGTACCCCGGATGAGACTGCTTGTCCAATAGCTTGTTCTAACTCAAACTCCGCATCCGCTACACGAGAACCCCGCAAGTCGATGGTATTTTGGGAGGTGCGGACTGGACTAGGGGGGGGAGCAACAACTGTTGGGGTTGTTTTTTTCTTTACCACAATCTCGGCTTTTTGTCCATCCAAAGATTCTACATCTTCTAGAGGGACAGTCATTTTCATTAACCCAAAGCGTACCGTTAGCTCACCATCATTATTAGGAGCAGTCAGTACCTCCGCAGTTTGATTCAACCGAGGAATACGGATGCGATCGCCAACTTTTGGTCGAAACCCTGGTTTTTGTTTCGGTTTCGGTACTTGGGGCAGATGACGCTGGGAAATTTCCTCAAGAGCCTTGGTAGCTTTTTGGGCATTTTGAGCACTAGCTGAACCTTGCTGTAACTTACGAATTACCTGGGCAATTTCTTGTTTAGCTTGAGCGATCGCTTTTTGGACTGTCTGCTCCTGTTCTAGCTTTAACTCCCTTTCCCTTTCTTGTAGGAGTTTAGCTTTATCAGACACTTCCCGATGTAAGCGTTCCGTTTGTTGCAACAACCCGCTAGCCTCTCGTTCCTTCGTTTCCTGACGACGCCGTTGAGCTTCTAAGCCAGCAATTACCTCGTTGACATCTTCTGAACTACTGCCCACTAAGGTTTGAGCTTGGTCAACTATCGCAGTATTTAAACCCAAGCGTCGGGCAATCGTCAAGGCATTAGAACGACCAGGAATACCCCATAATAAGCGGTAAGTTGGTTGCAGAGTGCTATCATCAAACTCAACAGAAGCATTCTCAAACCGCTCATCTTGGTATTTCAGAGCTTTAAGTTCCCCATAGTGAGTCGTCGCTACCGTGAGTTGGGCATGAGCCGCTAGATATTTGAGCAAAGCGATCGCTAAGGCACTGCCTTCCGCCGGGTCAGTTCCTGCTCCCACTTCATCTAGTAATATTAGGGAATTGTTGTTTGTTGTTTGTTGTTGGTTATTTGGGAATTGGGAATTGGGAATTGGGAATTGGGAATCGGGAATTGGGAATTGGGAATTGGCAATATCTCCCTTGTCTCCCTTGTCCTCCTTGTCTCCCTTGTCCTCCTCGTCCCCTATCTCCGCGTCACCGCGTCCCCGCGTCACCGCGTCCTCCTCATCCCCTATCTCCGCGTCCCCGCGTCCCCGCGTCCCCGCGTCCTCCTCGTCCCCTATCTCCGCGTCCCCGTGTCCCCGCGTCACCGCGTCCTCCTCATCTCCGCGTCCTCTTGAAACAATTGCTTCAATAATCCTACTAATCCGACGAATATGACCGGAGAAAGTAGATAAACTTTGTTCTAAGGACTGCTCATCTCCAATATCTGCTAGTATCTGCTCAAACCAAGGGAG
Organism: Caldora sp. SIO3E6; assembly: GCA_010672185.1. GTDB lineage: Bacteria > Cyanobacteriota > Cyanobacteriia > Cyanobacteriales > Coleofasciculaceae > Caldora. The sequence goes on from JAAHHL010001222.1 coordinate 2,122, forward strand.
TTCTACTGGCTCTCTGGCAGGGATAAATAAACCCACTTTTGCCATCAATGCTGCTAAGCCTAGGGTTTTTAAGGTAACGGTTTTGCCACCAGTATTGGGTCCGGTAATTGCCACCACTTTAATTTGTGGCTGAATTTGCACATTAATAGGTACTACTGCTGTCCCTTGTTCATGGTGCTGCTGCCACACTAATAGGGGATGGCGCAATTGGTGCAGGGTAATAATGTCTTTAGGGTCAATAAACCTGGGGGGATTGGCTTCCAACCAAAGGCTATACCTAGCTCTAGCAGTCGCCAAATCAAGTTTAGTGGCAACTACTAACAATTGTTCTAAGTCTGGCTTAACTGCTGCTACCTGTTCGGTAAGAGCGCGACATACTGCTTCTTCTTCAACTCGTTCTTGGCGTTGATAGGTTCTGAGTTGATTTCCTAGGTTGATAATAGATTTTGGTTCTACATAAAGAGTTGAACCAGTACTAGA